>NZ_JBAHZB010000199.1:0-2612 GCF_036697315.1 Alteromonas sp. 14N.309.X.WAT.G.H12 | reverse complement strand
GATCTACAGGTTGGGAATC
Organism: Alteromonas sp. 14N.309.X.WAT.G.H12; assembly: GCF_036697315.1. Classification (NCBI taxonomy): domain Bacteria; kingdom Pseudomonadati; phylum Pseudomonadota; class Gammaproteobacteria; order Alteromonadales; family Alteromonadaceae; genus Alteromonas; species Alteromonas sp. 14N.309.X.WAT.G.H12. The sequence goes on along the minus strand of NZ_JBAHZB010000199.1, from coordinate 2,593 downwards.
GTCAGGACTAGCATAACGAAATTGCATACGACCCGTAATGGTAATGGCGTTATTGCCATCGTCAGATTGAATTGAAATGCCGGGCTGCGCATAAGAAACCGAATAACCGTCAGCTGCCAGAACATGGTTTTGAAAAAACGCCGCAGACAACCCAAATACTATTGCAGGCTTTGATAGAGACATAAGTACAGCTACTAAATAAAAAATTGTGGCAAGTTTAAAGCACTCGCTTAAATCTTCAATAGAACTGTCACATTTCTGTCATAAATGTATGGGGTACCTCCAAAGCAGTATGGATCTAAATCCAGTACCTAAAACGTAAATTATGTAAGCAAAAGACATGACCTTGCTGAAGTAAAACCCACTAAGGATCACCACCGAATATGCTAACGGTCGATGGCAATTCGTTATCCGTGGCGCAAGAAAATTCGAAATTACCAATGGGCCCTGACTGAAAAATGCCGCGCCGTGTGCAAAGGAAATAGAAAAAACAAAGGTAAGTTGCTGCAGATTTCACGTAGCGCACAGACGTAAATATAGACCCATAGCTCAGAACCGCACTCAGACTCAAAAACACCAGCTTTTATGACGCAATACCACACAGCTTGAGTATGTTGTTAGCACAAAAGCACAGAAAGCCATGAATACGTTGGTAAGCCATCACGAACGACAAACAAGCCTAGAGTACTGATATTAAGTACCATAGATACCTGAACACTTAATTGCGCATAATGTATATTATGTTAAATAGACTGTATTTTCATAATAGATGACTCACAGGTCGCTATGGGTTGAACTGCCCTTGTCATATGGCCTACTGGCGACACCAGAAACCCAGGTTTTCTACTGTAAATAATAAAGAAACATAGCCCACATCAACAAAGGTACCTACGCCTTTAGCTCATGGTATTTCTTTTGCGGCGTAAGCGAATATGCATTAAATGGATTCAATGCCCTTAGTGAATTGTGAGTCTATTCGATGAGCGTTGATACTGGGGTTTTTCTAGTTTGGTTTTAGCGAGTGTAAACTCTCCTTTTTTGTCAGGCAGAGAGTCTTGGGATTATTATAAAGAAAAGTCACCTTACAGTTTTGGTTATCAATACCAGGACACTTTCTGTAATCAAGATAAGATAAAGCAGTAAAAACCCCAATGGATCTTGTGCAAACCCATAGAAGATATTTTGCAGCACGACATTAAATACGGATAAAAATAACACAGCCTTAATACGGTTTGGAAACGTTAGAAAGAACAAGGCCACGGGAATTAAGAAAAGCCCACAATTAACGGCTAAGGCAATAAGACTATGGCTTTCACTGCCTGTATGAACGGTGTAGCCTATTGAAACGAGCAATACATAGATAAGCAGTAATGAAAGGCCTTTCATCCCATTTTCTTCCTTGATACCAAATACGTATTCACCAAGGGTATTTATAGGTTATAAAAACACAAAAATTCGCGGGCGTCACGCATGATAATTCTCGTTATCTTGCGTGATACAAAAACGCCACGTGTTGGTAACGTGTTATCTAAGCAATATTAACGAATAAACCCTACAAACCCCTCAATCTGAAAAATAAATTAATAATCAGTATCTTAGCTAATATACCGCCAACATCTAGTCAGGTAAGTACGTTGAATTTTTTAATTAGTGCTGGCGTTGGAGAAACCTAGAACTGAAGTCACAGTATGCATTATAAACGTCTTTACCATCCCTATGTTTCGAGGAACGTTGAGGAATGATTTACACAATCATCAATTAGCTGTATATTTATACATGCCTAGTTAATACCCCCCAACCTGTCCGGGTACGATGACTTATGTGTTTTCTTACAATAAATTAGTGATTTACAATGACTGATACTATGCGTGTCACCACCACACGTTTTACCGATACTTATAAACGTGAAGTAAACCGCTATTTTTCGGATATCTTCACCAAACTTCCTCGAAACACTCAACGGGCCTATATCAGTGATTTTAATGAGTTTGCTGTCTTTTGCGAACAGCACCAGTTATCCGGCTTTACCGACTCCATGGCAAATAACGAAGTTTGTATTAAAGCCTACGTAGCCTGCTTGTGTGAAAGCCCCCTTGCCTACCGCACCATTAAACGACGGCTAAGTGCACTGAGTAAGTTTCTTAAGATTGCACAACTGCCCAACCCTATCGTGCAATCCGTGTATCTACGAGACTTTATAAAACTGTCGTTGGTAGAAAACCAAAAGTATGCCCTCAGCGAACATCAAGCCACGGCGTTAACCCTCGATCTACTTGAAAAAATAAATGAATCCATCATACCGGACACCCTCTTAGAAATGCGTGATCTGGCCATCGTTAATTTAATGTTTGATGGCTTATTACGTGCAGACGAATTGGTACGGGTAAAAGTGGAACACATTAATAAACGTAATAATGCCTTGTTGGTGGTGACATCTAAGTCGGATCAAACTGGACAAGGTTCCTATCGCTATATCTCTAACAGCACCATCAGCATGATTGACGAATATATTAATGAAGCCAATTATGACGTTGTTAATCAATGCGAAAGATCCCCAATAGATCCCCGCCGCATAAACAAAGGTATTTTATTC
>NZ_JBAHZB010000198.1:0-2669 GCF_036697315.1 Alteromonas sp. 14N.309.X.WAT.G.H12 | reverse complement strand
GTAAGCGATCATTTTAAACCGTTCTTTACAACCGTTTGATTTAGATCTAATGGTGCAGCACTAATATGCCTGACGATACCAGCTGGCACTTTATGCTGCGTTTTCCCATTATCATTAGCAATCAACACCGTTTTACGGTTTTTCTTCAGTAATGTGCCCGTAACGGTTATGCCATCGTGAGTGAATTGCACTTTCATGCCTGGGCGTAAAACGGCAAGCGCGGCTTCGTCTTGTTGTTTTTGTAATTCATCGATGCGCGCACATACATATTGGTTAAGTGTATACAATTGGTCAATGGTTAAATGGCTGATGTCGATGGTTGTTTTGTTCTCGTTGTTTGTCATGGCGTGACGTCTCTTTCTACATCTGAGCGCAAGCGTTTATCTGCGAACAGGACTTTCCAGCGTCTAGGCGTTAAATCGATAACGTCTCTTGCTGGATGTTGCGAGACCCGTTGAAGCACATCCACCAAGTAATGATAGGGATTGATATTGTGTAGTTTGCAGGTCACGGTGAGGGAGTGCAAGACACCAAGCTGCTGTGCGCCCAATTCACTCCAGCAAAAAAGATGATTTTTCCTACCCATGGGGACGACTCGCAAGGCTCTTTCCAAGTGGTTAGTGTCAATGCTCACTTGCGCATGCGTCAGATAAGTTTTTAACTCATGATGGCGCTCGTAAGCATAAACAAACGCTTTAGTTAAGGGGTCTTTAGGTAATAACTCTGGCCGCTGACGCTGCTCGTAAATCCAACTAAACAAGGCAGTGATAATCGGCTCGCTGTGCTTGAGGCGATAATTGACAGTATCTTCGGCATTTAGCGCGTGTTTACGTATGTGCGCTTCGACTTTGTACAGTTTTTGTATTTCTGTTAACGCGTATTGTGCTTCTTTAGAATGATAATCCAGTGCCTTTTCGAAGTAACGACGAGTATGCGCCCAACAGGCGGCATGGGTAATATGCTGGCCTTGGCTGTTTAATACGTCGATGACTTGGCTATACACCGCATAACCATCGCTTAGTAAGGTGCCATTAAAACCGGATAGTTGCTCTAGTGCATGTTGTTTGCCGCGTGAAGATGACCAAGTAAAGGCCACTTCATCTTGCTCACCATAAATGGGCCAGAAGTAGGTTTGCTTCATGGCTTTATGTGTATTGCGTGAGCTTGAACGGCGAGTCGAGGTTTGCCGACCCGCCTTCATCGGCGTTTCGTCCATACTGATATGGCTACCGCTGATAATATTGTGAAGCATGGCTTTGGCGATGGGCGTGAGTAACTCAATCCCTTGGCTAACATAATTGATTAAGGTAGCGCGTGATAAGGTCACGCCCGATTGCAACATGCGCAAGTGCTGGCGGTGTAGCGGTAAATGATAGACCGCTTTATCCACCATCAGACCCGCGATAACCGATACATCGGCATAAGTGCCTTCTAACACATTAACTGGGGCAACGGGCGATAAGATATTATTGTTGTCTTTTTGCTTAAGCACCTGTTGACGGTAAATTAAGACTTGATAGCTGCCGGGTAGTTGCGCCAAACGATGCGTTTCTTTAGTACCAATCACCTTATAGTGTAATGCATCTTCCCCTTCAAGCTCAGGGCATGGCACGTCAATCACTTTTGTCGGCACCTCATCGGTAAACCGAAGGCCTGTGTCATTGACGTTATTCTCATTTTTTTGCTTAGTTGAACGCGTATAGCCTTTGACCAATTTTTTAGGAGTGTGTGCGACATTTTCATCTTGAGCCGAACCAAACAAATGCGCTTGGTCAGGATTATCCACAATAAGCTTTTCAGATTTACGCCCAAACAATTGGCGCTTGAACCAGTCAACCTGTTGCTGTAAAGATTGTACTTGTGTTTGTGAATCATTGAGTTGCGCACACACTTTTTCATATTCTTCGTACTGAATATGGGCAGGATTTGATGTGACTTCTAAGGCGCTTTTCATGGGGCGAAGTATAGCAAATTCAGCTACTTAAGTCGCTTGTTTTGTTTACCTTTTTGCCAATAAATACCATCAATTAAACACTGCAACTGCGCGGTGTTTAGCGCGATTTTCTCTCCACTGCCCACGACCTTACCGAAGGTGCCACGCTCCAACCTTTTTGACCATAAACAGTATCCCCCTTGATGATAATACAGCACTTTTATCATTGTGCGCTTGCGGTTTACAAACACAAACCAATCGCCTTGTTGCGCTTGCATCTGCAACTGATTATTAACCAACACGGCTAGGCCATCGAATTGCTTTCGCATGTCAGCAATACCCAGATATAACCATATTTTTGCACTGCTGGCCGTGAGCATCAGCCATCGGTACTCATATTGAGCACCACGCCGTTGGGCAGGGTTAATTCGATTTGCCATTGGCGATTATCAGCGCGATGTGAAGCCACGGTATCAATTGGTAACCACTGTTCAGTTGTTTGCGGCAACAGCAGGTCTTTGCGTTTTTTGCGTTGCAAATAGAACGTGGACTGATTAATGTGGTGCGTGTGGCAAAATTGCGCGATAGTCATATCGCTGGCTTCTTGGGCGTCGATGAGTTGCTGCCATTTTTGAGGGCTACGTCTGATCATTGATACTTTCTCCTGTTTTTATCAATGATTTAATTTTAAAGGCTTGGTTTAAGAATTGAAGAACGGTCTAAAATGATCGCTTAC
>NZ_JBAHZB010000197.1:0-2774 GCF_036697315.1 Alteromonas sp. 14N.309.X.WAT.G.H12 | reverse complement strand
TCTTTTTTCTGATTCTGATGTAACTTCTTTACTGCTCTCTTAAAATTAGCTGTCTGTAAAACACTGGTAATCTTAGCTAAAATCGTAAGGCTCCATTTTTCCAGCCTCTTTTTCAGCTTTGGAGATAATTGCCTGTTTTACGAATTCGTAAGGCAAATCAGGATTATCTTCCATCATTTCACCTATCTTAGCCCAATGCTCTATCTGCTTTGGCATAGTTCGGTTTAGTGCTTTGCCCATAATTGTAGCTTTCTCAACTAGATCTTGGTCTAGTCTTACGCTCGCGGTTGCCATAATATGTCTCCTAATGGTTCGTCATCACATTGTAGCAATGCGCTACACATGTGGCAAATTGCGTATAACAAACACATTAAGTCGCTTCGCTGGGACAGTAACACGTGGGCTCTGTCGCTTCGCTCCAAATTTTAGCCCACGTATTACTGCCCCTTATGTGGGTGTTAGCTGTATATTGGAAATCAGGAGAATATTTGTGGATCAGGAAATACCTGAACATTTAAAAAAATGGAACTGGGGTGCCTTCCTCCTCAATTGGCTTTGGGGAGTTGGCAATAATACCTATTCCGCTTTTAAAGTGTTCATCCCCATTTATGGTTTCTATTATCTGTTCAAACTAGGATTTCACGGTAGCGAATATGCGTGGAAAAACGGAACATGGAGAGATGAGAATCACTTTATTAAAGTGCAAAGAAACTGGGCGAGAGCCTCATTTGCATACATCGGCTTTTGCTTTCTGCTCATGCTACCAATGTTTTTCTTTATCGGTAGTATATTTAAGACCTCTGAACCTTATCTAATGTCAATGGTATTACTGGAAGGTTCTCAAAAATTTACTGAGGAGGTTGGTGTTCCATACAGTACGGGGTTTATTACGGGGAACTTGTCAACATCGGGGCACCAGGGAAGCGCGAATATGTCGTTTACCATTGAGGGTGTAAATGGTGAAGCAGAGGTACATATCAAGGCAATAAAAGATATGGGTTCTTGGACTTTAAACTGTGTTAAAACGCAATATGAAGCAAGTGCCACCATAGAATTATTTGGTGAGTGCAAGAATGGCAGCTAACAAAACGCTAAACCAGACGCCAAAAAGCGGCGCTGGTTAGCTCTGCGTTATGTGACTGGAAGCTCATGCAAAATGTAAAAGTCGAAGAGGATTTAAGACAACTGGTAAAAGACGCTAGGTGGGCTATCTGGGCGTTTACCATTTTAAACATTTTTGTTTTGTTTTTTTTCCTTACAAACGGGTTGTATGACGAATTTGTTTTCGTCCTACTTTTTATCCAAGCATTTTTAGTTCTATTTTGGTTAGGCCCTGTTTTTTTGTATCAAGTCTTTGTTAAAAAAGTACGTTTAAAATACGCAATTTATAGAGCGCTGGCATCGTACAGAGAAGCGTTTGCTTACTTTTCTTGGTAGCGTCACATAACAAAACACTAAAGGCGCTCGCGCTGCTCGCTGGGACGCTAACACATGGGCTGCGTCACTTCGTTCCTAATTTTAGCCCATGTGTTATCGCCCCTTAGTGGGGTGTTATGCATAAAAGGAGCTTCTGTGCATGTATCTGAAAGTTGGGGACGAGTATGCAGACCGGGAGCTTCAATTGCTCGCAGAGCTGCTGAATATCCTCGATGAGAAAGTAGTCGAGGTTAGCAATCTCATCTCCAAATCAGTTGATCCTGTGTCATATGGTCTGACTGACCGGGGGGAGTATTTTATAGGCGTTGGTTTCTCCGTAATACAACAATATTTAACTGATACGCTTACCTTGACCGGCGTGAGTAAAAGAAAAGCTTTCGATATTGGCCCTCGCTACTCAGAGGAATTCACTTTTATTTCCGTGGTGAATGCAGCCGCCAACTGGTGGAAACATTCTGCTGAGTGGGTAGGCCAGGAAAAAACGAGTACGCTGGCATTACAGACACAAAGAATTGTGGTCGAGACTGCTGAATCGTTGGACTATCCTCTTAGCAATGTGCTTGCAAAGCTACTAGGTGCAAGCGAAATTACGCTTTGCGCATTGCTGCCAAATTTGGTGCTGTGGCGGTCAGCCGTAGATACTGTGGTGCGTGAAAATGCATAACAATTCGCAGCAGTTCGCGGCCGGTGGCCGCCGGACACTCGTAAACTCGCGCCGCTGTGCTCGGCGTTAGGTGCCAAGTGGATATTCAACCTCATATAGGTATTAATGGCTTATTATTCGGAATGAATATGGCGCAAGTAAGGTCAATTGCTGGTCAGCCTCCTCATATCGACTATTTCATTCCTATACAAAGTAACCCTGAGGAAAGGGACGTAATATGGTCATATGAAAATGGATTAGAATTAAGTTTCTCTTCTGATGACGATTTCTTGCTCACCACTTTTACGTCATCTTCTCGAATAATCAAACTTGAAAACAAGTTAATCGTAGGTAGGCCGATCACCGAACTCCAGACAGAATTCCCTCAACTAATTCTAGAGGAAGACTTTGAAGAGACTGGCCAAAACTATGAGCTTACTCATTTAGGTGTTTCATTCTGGGTAGTAGATGACATCGTGTGCAACGTGTTATTTTTCCCTAAATACACGAGCGATGGTCAGTCAATTATCTGGCCCAAGGAATTAAACAGCAATGGCACCTAACAAAAGAATGAAGACGGATTTGTCAGGAAAGCGCTGCCAAACCGCTTATTCAAAGTGTTATGTGTCGATGGATAATGTATGACCAAGGAAGTTAAGAAAAAAGAAAGTTTATTTGCTAATTCGGTGGCAGC
>NZ_JBAHZB010000196.1:0-2930 GCF_036697315.1 Alteromonas sp. 14N.309.X.WAT.G.H12 | reverse complement strand
CAAGAAGAGGATGGGTTCGCAGGCACAGTAGAACAAATGCGTGCCCTAACCCTTGATGTCGCCAACGCGATTGCAAAGGATATGCAAACAAAAACGTGAGAAGTCTGATTTATGTTAAAAACGTCTGCCACAAGGATATTAAATAGTGGTTGCGATCCTAAATTTGATGAAGAAACCAATCGTCGAATTTTAGTGGTAAACCTTTTTGCCCTGGTTGGGTTTAGTATTACGCTAGTGCTAGGGATTTCCGCTATTGCGTATGCGGCCTATGGATTAGGTTTTAGTCTGCTGGTGGCATCAGCACTCTTTTTTCTATCAAAGCAACTACAAGCTTTTTACCCCAATAAATATGGTCACATCATGGCCGTGTTATTACTTCTTACCTGCCTGATTTCACTGGAAACATTCCTTATTATCACCGGCGGCGTGGATAACACAGGTCCATTGTGGATCTATATTTTACCTCCTGTAGCTATGTTTTTTGGCGGATTTACCCGAGGCTTAGCGGTGGTAGTCTGTTTCACCCTGCTTATCGCCATTATTTTGCTCTTTCCCAACGATGCCTTATTACTCACCGAGTACGATCACGCGTTTAAAACCCGTTTACTGTATTCCTTTATTACTGTTTCTTTTCTTTCTGCCTTTTACGAATACAGCCGTGAGCGCACCTATGTAATGATGCGTATTATTAGTGAAAAATTCGAACAGCAAGCATTACATGATCCCTTAACCAAACTACCGAATCGTCGTGGTATTAATCAGTTGCTTATGCATGAGCTCAAGCGCCATCAACGCAGCGGCAAACCCTTAACCTTAGTGATTAGTGACGTGGATCATTTTAAACAAATCAATGATACCTACGGTCATGCCCATGGCGATATTGTATTGGAACGAACGGCGACCTTGTTGCGTCAACATATTCGCCGTCAGGATATTGTGTCCCGTTGGGGAGGCGAAGAGTTTTTAATTATCTTGCCAGAAACCACTGAATCTGACGCGGTGAAACTCGCCAACAAGCTACGACAATCACTGGCTGACACTTCTTTTTGGTTAAAAGATATCGAAGTCACCATTACCGCCAGTTTTGGTATATGTGAAATAAATGAAAATGTGTCACTGGATCGGGCATTAACTTTAGCTGATAATGCCCTCTACGAAGCCAAGCGCCTCGGACGAAATACGGTAGTCAGTAAGCGGAATGAATAAGTTTGCTTCAAGTGCAGCGCCGATAATAATAAATAGAATGTTACAAATCACATCAGATTTTTCATAATCTTCCCTTTATGATAATCCTGTGTGAGAAACCGGAAGAAGCAAATATTATGCAATGGAAAAAGGTCATTATCCCATTTGTGGTTTTAGCAATTGGGTATGCAGGAATGGAAGTCATCGCCTCCGTTGGTAACGAAAAATCTGAAAACCAACCCATTGATACGCGTCCTGTTGTATCAGTACAACAATTAGAGGCCATCGATTACACCGTATCGCTTAGCTCCTATGGAGAGATCATTCCGCTAGAAAGCACTAACCTTGCCGCGCAAGTATCCGGTGAAGTGATTTCCTGGAATGAAAACTTCGTTCCGGGCGGCTTAGTAAAACGTGGGGAGGTCCTTTTCACTATTGAAAAAGATGCTTACGAAGCGGCGTTATTACAAGCACAGGCAAACTTGTCATCGGCTCAAGCCCAGTTAATTCAAGAGCAGGCCCAAGCCGAAGTGGCCCAAAGAGAAGCCCAAAGCATGCCGCAAAATCGGGTAACCGACCTCTATCTGCGTAAGCCGCAAGTTATGAGTGCTCAGGCGGCGGTGAAATCCGCTGAGGCACAAATACGCATTGCACAACGGGATTTAAATAACTGTGTTGTTCGTGCCCCCTACGATGCCCTTATCATCAACCGGGAAATAGGAACCGGAGACTTTGTCACCACCGGCACCATTGCCGCTACCCTCAATAACGTGGAAAGCGCAGAGATTAACTTCCCCGTCGCCAGCTTTGATCAACATTTACTGCCCACCAATATAGCCGGTTCACCGGCTGTGGTAACCGTGAATAATCGTAGTATAAAAGCCTTTATTCATCGCGACCTTGGTGTGGTGGATCAAGCAACCCGAATGACCCATTTAGTGGCACGAATTGACGATCCTTATGGCATGCGTTCAGGAAAACCTCTGGTTAAATACGGTAACTACGCCAATATAACCTTTACCGGTAAAACATTGAAAAACGTATTTCGCGTTCCTCAGGAACTGGTCAACAACGGACAAATCTGGCTGCTTGACGAAAACACTGAGCTAAAATCAAAAACCATTGAAGTGGTGCGCGAAGAAGGCGCTTACTTTTTTATTCGCGGTGATATTGATGGCGCAAATTTGGTCATGACGCCGCCCGACTATCCCCTTGATGGCATGAAGGTAAAAGTCATTTCTTCTGACAAACACCTTGTTGCAGCAACGCCCGTTAATCAAGGAAACTAACATGCATCAGGAACACGATACCCATAGCGGCATTATCGCGTGGTTTGCCCGCAATACCGTTGCGGCCAACTTGTTGATGGGCTTCATTATTATCATGGGCCTCTACGCGTATTTTTCCATCCAGCGACAAATGTTTCCGAACATTGAATTAAACTCTGTTCGCATAACTGTGAGCTATCCGGGGGCATCGCCGCAGGAAATTGAAGAAGGTATTTTGGTCAAAATTGAAGAGGCGCTTAAAGACGTAACCGAAATTGACCGTACCATATCACGGGCAAATCGAAACTCAGGCAGTGTTCAATTAGAAATTGACGAAAACGAAGAATTAACGGATGTTCTGGACAAAATAAAAGCTCGGGTGGACGGCATTGCCACCTTTCCGGCCGGCATGGAACCGGTCAATATCACTCAGGTTGAATTTAACCAACAAGTTATTGAAATTCCACTGGTGGGCGA
>NZ_JBAHZB010000195.1:0-3036 GCF_036697315.1 Alteromonas sp. 14N.309.X.WAT.G.H12 | reverse complement strand
TCTTATCTTTCATGTGGTAAGAGGAAACAACGACGTTTGATTTATCAAACGGAAGCTATTTAGGGTTGTATGGTTAAGTGACTAAGCGTATACGGTGGATGCCTTGGCAGTAAGAGGCGATGAAGGACGTGTAAGTCTGCGAAAAGCGGTGACGAGCTGACAAAACGCATTTGAGTCATCGATGTCCGAATGGGGAAACCCACCCGCTTGCGGGTATCATTAACTGAATACATAGGTTAATGAGGCAAACCCGGGGAACTGAAACATCTAAGTACCCGGAGGAAAAGAAATCAACCGAGATTCCCTTAGTAGCGGCGAGCGAAAGGGGAGCAGCCGATGTTTATTGCAATAGTGGAATATTCTGGAAAGTATAACGGTACAGGGTGATAGTCCCGTACACGAAGTTGCAATAGGCACATATTAAGTAGGTCGGGACACGTGTTATCTTGACTGAAGATGGGGGGACCATCCTCCAAGGCTAAATACTCCTTACTGACCGATAGTGAACCAGTACCGTGAGGGAAAGGCGAAAAGAACCCCTGTGAGGGGAGTGAAATAGAACCTGAAACCGTATACGTACAAGCAGTGGGAGCCTCATTTATGGGGTGACTGCGTACCTTTTGTATAATGGGTCAGCGACTTATATTTAGTAGCAAGGTTAAGCGAATAGCGGAGCCGTAGCGAAAGCGAGTGTTAACTGCGCGTTTAGTTGCTAGGTATAGACCCGAAACCCGGTGATCTAGCCATGGGCAGGTTGAAGGTTGAGTAACATCAACTGGAGGACCGAACTCACACCTGTTGAAAAAGGTGGAGATGACCTGTGGCTGGGGGTGAAAGGCCAATCAAACCGGGAGATAGCTGGTTCTCCCCGAAATCTATTTAGGTAGAGCCTCGGACGAATTCCATTGGGGGTAGAGCACTGTTAAGGCTAGGGGGTCATCCCGACTTACCAACCCTTTGCAAACTCCGAATACCAATGAGAACTATCCGGGAGACACACGGCGGGTGCTAACGTCCGTCGTGAAGAGGGAAACAACCCAGACCGCCAGCTAAGGTCCCAAAATATTGCTAAGTGGGAAACGATGTGGGAAGGCTAAGACAGCTAGGAGGTTGGCTTAGAAGCAGCCACCCTTTAAAGAAAGCGTAATAGCTCACTAGTCGAGTCGGCCTGCGCGGAAGATGTAACGGGGCTAAGCAATATACCGAAGCTGCGGCAGCATAGTTTACTATGCTGGGTAGGGGAGCGTTGTGTAAGTGGCTGAAGGTGAACTGTGAAGTTTGCTGGACATATCACAAGTGCGAATGCTGACATGAGTAACGATAATGGGGGTGAAAAACCCCCACGCCGGAAGACCAAGGTTTCCTGTCCCATGCTAATCAGGGCAGGGTAAGTCGGCCCCTAAGGCGAGGCAGAAATGCGTAGTCGATGGGAAACGGGTTAATATTCCCGTACTTATATAATCAGTGATGGAGGGACGGAGAAGGCTAGGCAAGCTTGGTGTTGGTTATCCAAGTGAAAGTGCGTAGACCGAGAACTTAGGTAAATCCGGGTTCTTAAAGTTGAGACACGAGACGAGCCACCAAGGTGGTGAAGTTGTTGATGCCCTGCTTCCAGGAAAAGCTTCTAAACTTATGATTATGTGAACCGTACCCCAAACCGACACAGGTGGTCAGGTAGAGAATACTAAGGCGCTTGAGAGAACTCGGGTGAAGGAACTCGGCAAAATAGTACCGTAACTTCGGGAGAAGGTACGCCCCTGTTTGTGAAAGCTTTACGCTGTAAGCAGATGGGGGTCGCAGTGACCAGGTGGCTGGGACTGTTTATTAAAAACACAGCACTGTGCTAAATCGTAAGATGACGTATACGGTGTGACACCTGCCCGGTGCCGGAAGGTTAATTGATGGGGTTAGCTTAGGCGAAGCTCTTGATCGAAGCCCCGGTAAACGGCGGCCGTAACTATAACGGTCCTAAGGTAGCGAAATTCCTTGTCGGGTAAGTTCCGACCTGCACGAATGGTGTAACCATGGCCACGCTGTCTCCACCCGAGACTCAGTGAAATTGAAATCGCAGTGAAGATGCTGTGTACCCGCACCTAGACGGAAAGACCCCGTGAACCTTTACTACAGCTTGGCACTGAACATTGAACCTACATGTGTAGGATAGGTGGGAGGCTTTGAAGTGTGAACGCTAGTTTGCATGGAGCCGTCCTTGAAATACCACCCTTGTATGTTTGATGTTCTAACATAGGTCCCTTATCGGGATCGTGGACAGTGTCTGGTGGGTAGTTTGACTGGGGCGGTCTCCTCCCAAATAGTAACGGAGGAGCACGAAGGTTAGCTAATCACGGTCGGACATCGTGAGGTTAGTGCAATGGCATAAGCTAGCTTAACTGCGAGACAGACACGTCGAGCAGGTACGAAAGTAGGTCATAGTGATCCGGTGGTTCTGTATGGAAGGGCCATCGCTCAACGGATAAAAGGTACTCCGGGGATAACAGGCTGATACCGCCCAAGAGTTCATATCGACGGCGGTGTTTGGCACCTCGATGTCGGCTCATCACATCCTGGGGCTGAAGTCGGTCCCAAGGGTATGGCTGTTCGCCATTTAAAGTGGTACGCGAGCTGGGTTTAGAACGTCGTGAGACAGTTCGGTCCCTATCTGGTGTGGGCGTTGGATGATTGAGGGGAGCTGCTCCTAGTACGAGAGGACCGGAGTGGACGAACCGCTGGTGTTCGGGTTGTTTTGCCAAAGGCATTGCCCGGTAGCCAAGTTCGGAATCGATAACCGCTGAAAGCATCTAAGCGGGAAGCGAGCCCCAAGATGAGTCATCCCTGAGGTTTAACCTCTCTGAAGGGTTGTTGTAGACTACAACGTTGATAGGCAGGATGTGGAAGTGTTGCAAGGCATTAAGCTAACCTGTACTAATTGCCCGTGAGGCTTAACCATACAACGCCTAAGTAGCTTTATACTTATGTGTTGTAAGTTAAATGACTGACTAATTTAAGTAAGTTAGAGTAGTAAGTTACTCTGATTGA
>NZ_JBAHZB010000194.1:0-3039 GCF_036697315.1 Alteromonas sp. 14N.309.X.WAT.G.H12 | reverse complement strand
TAACCGGTGATCATTGTGCCTCAGGTGGGTCAATTTTAAATTGTCGTTAGTGGGTCAGTTTTACATTGCCGGTGACACTGACCTAGTTCTTTATTAACCCTGCCTAGCTCTGTCTTATGCTTTTCAAGGTGGGATAGACTGGCTTGTGCTGAATTGATTTGCCTATCCATATCATTTACATGCTTCTTAATACGGTAGTTATGCTCTTGGACAGTCTCTTTGATTAGGCGTTGTCTTTCAGATTCTGATACACCATTCTTAATTCTCAACTCACCAATTAATCTATCTCGCTCACGTTCCATGCGTTCAGTGAACTCAACCTTGGACTTACTACAGTGTTCAATTATGTGTTTATTCTGAGTAGGATTAGCTCTATTGATTGACTCTTGTAGCTCACTACGGCGATCAAACAACCGTTCTTCTGTTAACTCAGGTATAGCGTGTTGTGGCCGTTTAGCATCTTTAGGTAACTCAACGTTACTTGTGATAGTGCTCCAAATATCGTTTAGTCTCTGCTCACGTTGCTTATCAGTAAGGAATACAAGATTCCAGTAGTCAGCCATGACCTTATCATTAAATTCACTTTTAACAGTGTTGTAGTTCTCTTTGAGTTTCTTAGCCTTAGCTTCAGCTTCTCTTTGTTCAATGGCTTCTTGTGTATATTTAATACGGTAATCATCAAACTTAATTTGTGCTTGTACTGGACTGTTATGTAAGTGAGTTAACAAGTCCTTACAGATAGCTTCAGTAGCGTTTAGACGGTCTTGTAGTTCTCTAATCATTTCACTTTGTTTGCTCATTATGCTTTTCTCCTTTTCAATTTATTGTTTAGGTTTATTGTTTATTGTGATAGTGCTTTGGTAATACATTCATTAATGATTGTCGCTGCACCGACCTTGCGTTTACGTCCTGCCTGTCTTTTCGTTTGCTCTTGCTGTATTAGCATTAAGCTAAGTGGAGTCAGGTTCACACGTACTTGTGGATTGCTTAGTACCTTGTAGTTTTTCATTAGGTTTTCCTTATGGGTTTTTTGGTTAATTAACAGGGTGTTATAGGTAATTGGATGTAGTTGTTTCATGGGCTTTTACGAAAAACAAATACACCAAAAAGAAGACTCTGAAAGGTGACATTGAGCCAGCCTAAAGCCTTCGTTTCGGTATAATTGAAATATTGAAGAAAGGTTGTCTAAGACAAGTACATGAAATACACACAAGCCTTAGACACATGAACAACTCTAATGATTAAGCAATGACTAAGACAATCTAAAGCCTTGCCCTTAGTCCATTAATAACAGGATTAATCATTGATATATCCATTAATGAACTGACCTTAGACTGTCTTAGGTTATCTATAAGAAGACCAATGGTTATCTTTAAGAAGACCAATAGCTATCTATAAGTCTTTGTATTTATTGATATAACTAATAAGTTAATTGTAAATGAAAGACTTGTAGACTTCTTAAAGGTAATCTTAAAGACTAACCAATAGATATTGGTGTTGGCCTTAGATTTGATGACTTAGAGTTGCCCCCCTTACCCCCCACAAAATGTAGGTAGATAAGGGTGGAAACAATCATCAATAAACCACCAGCATCTATTGGTTAGTCTTGTAGTTGGCCTTGAGTTTGATTGACTGGTCACTTGCCCCTGAGCCTTAGCTCACCACCATGAAGTTAGTGACCGAGTGATTGTCTTCATGATGTCCTTTCATTCATAGGTCAGGGAGTCAGCTATCCCTTGTATTATCTGGCCTGCAAGAATATAAGGTAAACCTGATATGCCTAGTGATATCCTGTGCTTATTAAGACGGTTACAAGGGTAATCAATAAGACAACCTAAAGACATCGCTACTAGCTCACCAGAAGATCTACAAGATCATTTCTAGGCGTAAGGAATACAAATATATTAGGTAGAAATATAAGGGCTTGTAGAGCCTCCTAGAGCCTGATACTGATTCAGGTAAGAGGCTCACCTTGTACGTGATAGTTAACTCAAGGTCACAACTTGACGTTCAGCTTGTCTTACAGCTTCAGTCAGTGCTGATACATGATGTTTAAGGTCTGTTAGAGTCTCAAGGTCAGACGCTAGGATGTCACCTAGCTGTTGTGTGTCGTAGTCCAAGAGAGCCAGAAGATTATCAATAGAGTCATTAAGTTCTGTTACTTGTATTTGGTTCACCATGTTGAATCCTCCGTGGTTGTTAAGAGTCAATGACAAGTAAACCAAAACACAAACCTCAAGTCAATAAATTTAATTAAATCAATCACTTATACTCACTAGCGATATTTAATCACTATTGAGAATCTTATGCACTGCTCCTTTACTACAGCCTAACTCAGCGGCAATCTTAGCCATACTCAAGCCTTCTTCTCGTAGCTGGTGGACTCTCTCACGGTCTACAGTTTTCTTACGGCCAAACTTAACGCCCTTACGTTGTGCATCCGCTATACCTTCCATCTGTCTTTCGTAGCGCAGAGACAACTCAAATTCAGCTACAGCGGCAATCATATGGAACATTAACTTACCGTGTGGTGTTGTTGTATCAATGCCTTGGTCAATCACAATCAGACCTACACCCTTATCTTCTAGTAACTTGGATATGTTCGCTAAGTCAGCCACTGAGCGTCCTAAACGGTCTAGCTTGGTCACAACAATGGCTTCACCTTCACGTACATAATCAAGCATCTTCTGTAGTTCTGGTCGGTCTGCTGTCTTACCTGAGCGTTTCTCTTGGTAAATCTTAGTGCAGCCTTTAGCTTCTAGTGCCTGTAGCTGTACGTCTAGCTTCTGCCCTGTAGTTGATACTCTTGCGTAACCAATTAACTGACCAGTCATGTTTACTCCTTATCGTTCAATAAAGTCTAAGTACTAAGTGAACTCTATATTAATGAACGGTAAGTGAACGGTCAATAGGAATGTTCAATATATTATACTTTGGTGGACGATTAAGAACCTACAATAATGTAAGCGATCATTTTAAACCGTTCTTTACAACCGTTTGATTTAGATCTAATGGTGCAGCACTAATATGCCTGACGAT
>NZ_JBAHZB010000193.1:0-3069 GCF_036697315.1 Alteromonas sp. 14N.309.X.WAT.G.H12 | reverse complement strand
AGCGCTCAATTTTTAGACGGGTAATGCAACGTCTCGATCAAGACCTAAATTGCAGGACTTATTCGCAGTTTCCCTAATATGACGACTCTTAATGCCATCTGACATATCTCTCCGGTTGTAGGGTTTATTGCTTTTCTGAAATATTAAAGGTTGATTAGTTCATCATTAAAATTTTTCGTGAAATTCGTATCGTGACTTGACATAATAATAATATGGCCTGATTGACGATTCATATTTAAGTGTTTTATTAATACTTCGTGGCTTTCAGCATCTAAACCATTGGTCGGCTCGTCTAGAATAATCACTGGAGAATCAACTGTTAAAGCAACTAATAAGAAAATCTTCTTTTTGGTGCCAAACGATATCGCACGTAGCGGAGTATCAAGGTGCTTTTTCAAGCTAAACTCTTGAAAGATCTCGGTTTCATAGAAGTCGAACGATACTTTTTTGATTTTTTTTATTAACTTATAAAACTCTCTAATGGTCATAAAGTTATAAAAGTCTGGCTTGTCGGGAATGAAAATACCATCTTTAATAATATTGAACGGTTTTTTGATACCACCCACTTGGTAATTTACCTCACCTTCGTCCGGGGATGTTGTCGTGCTTACTATAGACAACAGCGTAGATTTTCCTACGCCATTTTGACCTGTCACCAGCGTCACTCCAGGACGGAATATATAACAAAAATTTTCAAAAACTTTTTTCCTGCCAAAGGTGACGGAAATGTTGCTAACTTCTAGAAGATCCATAAAATAAACCACGCTATCAAGGATAAAAATAGAAAATGGAGTATTTTCCGATTTCGGCTATTAATAGTAAGTAGAAAGCAAGAAAGTGCTAATACAGGTAATGGGACTATAATGAAAAATAAGCTAGACAGCCATTTGTGTGTTATTGGAAAGGAATAAATGGATAGAATCTGGACGATTTCAAAGACAATAGAAATAAAGACAAAATCATGAATAACCTCAGTTGAACGTGGTGATATAGAGGCTAAAAAACATCCTATTTTATTTCTTTCGAAGCTTAGCTTCGCATATACATATGATAATGGATAGAGTGTGAATAAGGTATACATCCATATTATTTTTGTGTTTTCTCCTTCTAATGATAGCAGTGAATGATAAAAAATCTCATAGAAAAATATTAACGTGAATCCTATACCTATTGACGAGAAAAAATTCCCTCTTAGCAAAATGCCAACTCGTAATGTTTGATGGCCACCGATAAAATATGGATACTTACTAAGCGTAAAGTAACTATTAAAGAAATTTAAGATCTTAAATTGATGGGCGCCCCGTCTATATATTCGAGAATGCAAGAAGATCAATATAGCAGTATTTGTGATAGAAATAACAACCGCTTCGCTTAAATAGGAATATATAATTAGCTGAACAAAAAATATCGGTAACAAAAAATATTTTCTTTCATGCATTAATGATAAAATAAAAGAGATATTTAAGGCAATGAATATAATTTTTAGAATAATAAAAATATTAACTATGTTGGGTGAAAGCATCACTCCTGCCAAAATCCACGCAAGAATAAACCAGTTGGTAACGAGAAAAAATATTGCTCTTGAAATAAACACTGACAAACCATCAAAAATACTGGCGATATAATTTGTATTGTATGCAACAGGCAGAATTTTAGCTTGAATCAAATAGCTGAATAGCAGTATTACGTTGAAAGCTAGAATCGATATCAACGATGATAGCTGTGACGTAGCTAACAGTGCATTAGAAGAATTGATCAACAAGTGAAAGAAACTTTTCACGTCTCGAGGCATCAATATCACAAGCAAAAAGGCTATAAAAAGACCTCTACTAACTTTTATCGTTAACAGATTAGCTCGATATTGCTGCATGTCATTGAGAAAAATCCACATCCAATTGTGATCCAAGTTAAACCTTCGGTTAATACAGCAAGGTATGCAAAACGACCAAATCAATACTCTTCCCTTCCCTTGTCTTGGTGTAAACAGGTTATTTATTATTTTATGCTACCGAAACGCTCAAATCGGATTCCAGTTGGGATCCAGCCTGGTAGCCAACTATATGAATTTCTGCTAAATTCAAAGCTTATCCAAATGGCCACGGCTTTACCAACGAGGTTTTCTTCTGGTACAAAGCCCCAATAACGGCTGTCTGAACTATTATCACGGTTGTCTCCCATGGCAAAATACTGACCTGGCGGAACAACCCACTCATTTTGTTCAGTTCCTTCCTGCGAGAAGAACATTCCGGAATTAATCTGCTGTGATGGATTGATAAGAATATAGTGGTAAACGTTGCCAAGTTGCTCATTGAAAAGCTCAAGTGGATAGTCGCCTTGGTAAAACTTCCCGCGATTGACAAATTTCTCACTTACCCGTTTCATAGGCTCACATTTATCTTTATCGTGACAGGCTGGTTTAAGAAATATCTTTTTATTACTGTAGACAACTGTATCTCCAGGCAAGCCTACAATGCGTTTAATGTAGTCTATGCTTGGATCTAACGGATACTTAAATACTGCTACATCTCCACGTTTTGGTTCACCTGTATTTATAATTTTGCTACGCCAAACAGGATCTCTTAAGCCATAAGCAAATTTCTCCACTAAGATAAAATCCCCCACCAGTAGGGTTGGTATCATTGAGCCAGAAGGAATCTGAAAAGGTTCAAATATAAACGAGCGGAGAATTAATACAAATGTAATGATTGGGAATAATTGTTTGGCGGTATCAACCAGATAAGGCTCATCGGCCACTTTAGCAACCCGATGAGTTGTCAATAGTTTTTCTTTACGTTTAGGGGCAAGGAAGAGGGAATCAACCAGCCAGATTAAACCACTTACTATTGTAACCAGGGTCAATAAAATTGTAAAATAATTTGACATCTACCTTCCTAGTTTTTTGTATCCTGAACCATTAGGTTTTAATTAAAAAAATGTGATACTGATATGTCCCATATTATGCTTCTCCCTTTAAGCGACTGTAAGATCTGGCTAGGGAAACTGCGAATAAGTCCTGCAATTTAGGTCTTGATCGAGACGTTGCATTACCCGTCTAAAAATTGAGCGCTA
>NZ_JBAHZB010000192.1:0-3119 GCF_036697315.1 Alteromonas sp. 14N.309.X.WAT.G.H12 | reverse complement strand
GACAAAAATACGTAGGCTCCCTACGCTTCGCTTGGTTATTGTAGCCTACGTATTTTTGCCCGTTATGCGGGCCGTTAGGCATTACTTGGCGTGAGAGCATTTATCAAAATACCAATAAACTCAAGCATAGATCCAGAATCAGTCAGTGATTTTCAGCTTTATATTGTTAGAGCTAATGAATTACTCGATAACTACCAAGATATAAAAAAATTAGGGTTCGATTTTGGTGGTGGTCATATGCTACTTCGTGACTCAAACGGTTTGGTTACTGGAGCTGAAGTCAAAGTTGATAAGCATCGCCTTAAGGGACTGTTTCTAGACTTTAGGTTTTTTATTGGAAATGACGAACCCACTAACTTCTTGCGGTTTTCAGGTGCAATTGGTAAATACTCTGACGCAGATTCATTCAGAAAGTATCTGAAATCTTTAAAGTGCACATGGAAAAATGAAGGGATCTTAAAAGGCTGGGTAGGTGTTAATGCTTGCGAGTTAATCACTACATATTTTAATTCAAAGGCATTTCATGGTCGTCTGGATGCAGAAGAAAAATACAAAGTTCTTATTGAAGCGATGGACAGCAAAACCTTAGACTGGCTTCTTTGTTACTACATTGATGACCGTATTCTTTGCATAAAAAACCTACTCAGGGTTATCTCAAACTTTGAGAAAGGCTATTTTGAAATACCCGAAAGTGCCTAACAATCTGCTGTAGTCGCTCGCAGGCTCGCTGGGACGCAAACACATGGGCTGTGTCGCTTCGCTCCTAATTTTAGCCCATGTGTTTCCGCCCCTAAGCCGGGCGTTAGGCATCGAGCTTTACGTGCCATATTTTTGCGTAGTGTTTGACTTGGCAAATATATTGACTTATATTTGTGAGGTCAAACATTATGCAAAGAGGTGTCTGTGTCAGAAAATTTAGAAGCTGATTTGGTGATAAATATCATCAGCCTGCAAAGCAAAATTCAGAAGAGGGTAGGTGCCGCGCTTTCTGCGCATGGTATTGGTCTATCAGAGTATCTTGTTCTAAATCAGTTGTATTTCGCTACAAATCAGAAAATGCGACGCAGCGACCTTGCGGAGCAAGTGGGGTTAAGCCCGTCCGGCGTTACCCGTCTTCTCAATCCAATGGAGGAAATAGGTCTTATTGAAAAGTCGGACAATCCTCGTGATGCCAGAGTAAGCCTGGTTGCTCTATCAGAGACTGGAAGGAAAATTACTGAAGAGGCAAAAATATCGTTTGAGTATTCATCTGTTGCATTGTTTGAGTCTCTAGATAAAGACCAGTTAAGCACATTATCAGAGCTGATTAAGGTTGTAACAAAATGACTATAAACCGTTACCGGCAAGCACTGATAAATAGAATTGAGACGTCTGTTACTCAAAATCATGTTGGCGTGGGCTCGGTCAATACTGCCTACTTGTCGTCTGGCTCTGGTCAACCGCTGATCTTGCTACATGGCGGTGGGGCAGGGGCGATAACTTGGTATCCTTCCATTGCCGCGTTCTCAAAGGACTTTCGGGTAATTGCACCTGATATAGTAGGTTATGGAGAATCCGATAAGCCTAATGCTGCTTATGACAAAGCTTATTTTTGCAAGTGGCTAAAGGACTTTTTGTTAGCATTAGATATCCCGAAAGCGCATATTGTGGGCTTGTCTCAGGGCGGCGCAATTGCACTTCAGTTTGTGCTAGATAATCCACAAATGGTTGAAAAACTCGTCTTGGTTGATTCTGGAGGGCTCGGTGTTAAGCCCTCGTTCGCTTCCTTATTCAGTATGATTTTAATGAACAGTTTTCCATCGTCTCTCACTGATCGTTTCTTCTCTCGCTATATACTGTTTAACCCTAAAAATAGAGATCCTAATCACGCTCGCTATTCGATTGATGTGTTAAAGCGAACTGGGGGGCAAAATGCTTTTAAGCAAGGCCAAGGTTCGGCGGTTTCAAAAATTCCGAAAGCCTCGCTCCGCAAGATACAAAACAGAACATTAGTGATTTGGGGGCAGAATGATCGGTTTTTTCCCATTGAATATGGAGAGATTTCAGCTGCAAAAATACCTAACGCTGAGTTTCTAAGAATAAAGGATGCGGGCCATTTGCCACTAATGGACCAAACGCATACCTTTAACAAATCTGTTCTAGATTTTTTAAGCTAGCAAGGGGGAATATGTTGAGAATTGAAAATAAAAATGTGCTAGTAACAGGAGCTTCCAGAGGAATAGGTAAGGCGATTGCTGAACTTTTTGCTGATCAGGGGGCAAATGTTATTGTCAGCGACCTGGATGATGAATTGGGTAAAAAAGTAGCCACAGGCATTGGTGGAATGGCTTGTTATCTGCACCTTGATGTGGGAAAAGAAGATGATTGGATTGCTGCGAATGAGTTTATAAAAAATAAATTTGGTGGATTAGACATTCTTGTTAATAATGCGGGAATAGCGGGTATCCTTGAAACTCATGGGCCTCACGACCCTGAAAACCTGGACATTGAAAGCTGGCGTAAAGTTCATCAGACGAATCTTGATGGGGTGGCGCTGGGATGCAAATATGGTATTCGGCTTATGCGGAAATCTTCATCCGCCAGTATTGTTAATATTTCTTCAAGATCAGGGATTGTGGGCATCCCCTTTGCTGCAGCATATGCATCGAGTAAAGCCGCTGTTCGCAATCATACAAAATCTGTTGCGCTTTACTGTGCTGAAAAACAATACCCTATTCGATGTAACTCTATTCACCCGGGTGCTATATATACGCCGATATGGGACGTGATGCTTGGAGAGGGGGAGCAAAGAGAAAATGCGGTCAAAGTCATTTCTTCTGAGATCCCGCTTGGCGCTATGGGCGAACCTATCGATGTTGCCTATGCCGCTCTGTATTTGGCTTCTGACGAATCCAGGTATGTCACCGGAATTGAGCTCAATGTTGATGGTGGGATCCTAGCAGGTAGCGCCGCGTCACCACCAAACAAATAATGCCTAACAATCGGCTGCACGGCGACCGATTTTCCGCCGCTTCGCGGCTCCAAACTGGCGCGTGAGCCGGGCGTTATACGCTAGGAGTTTAAATGGAACTTAACCAAGTTACGTTACCAGTAAAAGATTTGGATATTGCTGCTAACTT
>NZ_JBAHZB010000191.1:0-3163 GCF_036697315.1 Alteromonas sp. 14N.309.X.WAT.G.H12 | reverse complement strand
ATAACAAGATATCCAGTAGCGTGTAACTGTCTTTGCCCCCGGATAAACACACCATGACTTTGTCCTGATCTTCTATCATCGAAAAGTCACTGATGGCTTTACCCACATTTCGGCGCAGACGTTTTTGTAATTTGTTGAAACTGTATTTCTGTTTACTGTTCGCGCTGTGTGCTGAAGGCGTCACAGGGGAAGGAAATGGCGGTGTTTGATTCATGATGATTTATAACGGCGACGATTAACCAAAACGCCATTATACAAAAGCACATAGGCGGCCGCCATCATCTTATAGCCGCCGCCTCTCTATTTAATGCACAGGTGAGACGAATCCATCTGGTTTAATGGCCAGCACATCACAGTTTATATTATCGATAACCTGTTCTGCGGTATTGCCAATAAAGGCAGCAGACAATCCGGTTCTACCCACTGTACCAATAACCACCAGCTCAGCATCCAGGTTTTTTGTCACCTGTTTAACCACATTTTCCGGTAAGCCTTCCATCACATGGCAATTGGTCATGCTGATACCAAATTTGGCGCTGTGTGCTTCCATATTTTGCAGGTGATGGTTGCGCACAGAATCATAGTAGGTCTCAGGATTAAAGTCCGGAATTTCAATAGCAATATTCAAAGGTGTTGACGGGAAGGCATTGACTAAATGCACTTGACCGCTCAACAAATCTGCATAGTCTTTTGCAATGGTCGTCACTTTGTCGTTAAGCAAAGCGTGGGTTTTATCTTCAGTTCCCACGTTAACGGTGGCGACAATATTGCCGTGCTCAGGCCAAGCATGTTCTTTTACCAAAAGTATTGGCATAGGGCACTTGCGTAACAAATGCCAGTCTGTAGGGGTAAAAATAACAGAGGTCAGGTCGTTGTGATTACGGGTCGCTTTTATGACAATATCGATATCATTTTTAATGGCAAAAGCGATAATGGCTTCGTAACGAGTATCACTCCATACAACATGTAAGTTGATATCGTTTTTTTCAAATTTTGTGAAATGGGTAGTTAACCATTCTTCTCTTTCTTTAATGACCGCTTGTCGCATGGCTTCTCGCTCTGCGCGGGTAAGCATGGTTGTCATATCATAAGAGTGATCGTAAACCACTAAAATGGCATCAATAGTGGCGCCGGTTTTACCGGCAATTTCCACCGCTCTACACAACGCGGGTTGTTCAGTGGTATCGGGCTGAACAACGGCTAAAATACGATTGTAGGTGATCATAACGCTTCTCCTTAGAAAAGCCTGTAAATTGACTTCCATAATTAGTATAGATTGTTAGGAGAAACGCAGGTTGTTTTAGATCAACCTTTAACCATTACTCAATACAGTTTGTTGGAATATCCATGGCATGGAGTTTTTTATCCATCGCCGAAAAATCCAGTATCGTGATGAGCTTTCCGTCGACTTTAATAATGTTTTCTTTTTGGAATCGGGTCAACAAACGACTGATGGTTTCCACGGTAAGCCCTAGATAATTGCCAATTTCATTACGGGTCATACTTAGATTAAATTGGCGATGAGAAAAACCCCGTTCTTCAAATCTACCTGACAAATGGGCTAGAAAATAAATGAGCCTTTCTTGCGCGGTGCGTTTATTAAGCAGCATCATCATTTCATGATCCTGTTTTATTTCCGCACTCATAAACCGCATAATTTGATGACGTAACTTGGGAAAGTGATCTGACATTGTTTCGATAGTATCGTAAGGTAATTCACATACCATCGCGGTTTCTAATGCCTGGGTATAACTTTGATGGACATCGTTACGCAAACCATCAAAACCGATAATATCGCCAGGAAAATGAAAATTGATTATCTGCTCTTCACCATCCTGATCGGTAACAAAGCTCTTAAATGAGCCAGCACGTACGGCATACAAGGATTTGAACTTATCACCGGCTTCCACAAGGGTATCGTTTTTGTGGAGGGGTTTCTTACGTTCAATGATATCATCAAGGGATTCAATTTCTGTCTTATTAAGTGCTACGGGAAGACACAAATGACTGAAACTACAGTTTTGGCAGTGAATCGAAAATTCCGTTCGCTTTTGCATAGTTAGTTACCGTAAGTGCGAAAATTCTAATATAGTGTAGAAAGGGTACGCCAAATTAACAAGCTTGCATATAGTAAAAGGCTAACAGCGAGTATTTGGCGTAAAATAGGGCGTTTGAATCCTTGTGTGAGCCAATGAGCCCCTGCAGACGCAGCCAATAGCGTGGGCAAGGTACCAAGACCAAATCCGGCCATAATTATTGCGCCATTACGCGTACTGCCTGACGCTAACGCCCACGTTAATGTTGAGTACACCAACCCGCAAGGAAGCCAACCCCATACCATGCCATAGGGTACAGCGTATAGTGGCGTCTTGAAAGGGAAAAAACGCTTTGAAAACGGTTGGATAAGTTGCCATAGGCGTTTTCCTGACGCTTCAATTTTCAATAGACCATGCCACCAGTTACCAAGGTAACAGGCCATGGCGATCAGCATTAGGCCGCTAAAAATACCGAGTACAGGCCCACTCAACGGGATCCACTGCGTGGCCATTTGGCCGATGGTGCCGGTAATTGCCCCGGCTAAAATATAGCTGCATATACGACCAAAGTTATAGGCCAGTGCATAACTCCATTTGGGGTAATTTGACGAGGAAGCGGTAGAAAAGGCCACCACAATACCACCGCACATGCCAAGACAATGAATACCACCAGCTAAACCTACTAAAAAAGCGGATAAAAAAGAAAGATCATTCATTGAGTTTTTTGCGTTCTTCGGCCAATTTCTTTTCTTCAGGGGGTAAATCATCATCGTACAAGATGCTGTAGCCTTGTCGGTCTAGATCATCAAACTGATTTGATTTTACCGCCCAAAAGAATATGGCAATCGCAATGGCCACAATGATGATGGCCAGAGGAATGAGAACGTAGATGATGCTCATAGAATATTCACTTTAGCAATTGGGTTGAATTGGTGACAACGATAATACTGCTTAAACTCATGCCGATAACAGCCATCCAAGGAGTCAGTATGCCAGACACCGCAAAAGGTAGCACCAGTACATTGTATCCTAGTGCCCAGACCATATTTTGCTTTATGGTGACATTAACACGCTTTGCCAGTTTAAATAGCTCGGGTATGGCGGCCATTTTGTCGCCAAGTAAAATG
>NZ_JBAHZB010000190.1:0-3183 GCF_036697315.1 Alteromonas sp. 14N.309.X.WAT.G.H12 | reverse complement strand
CTTGCATCGTGCGACTAGGCACATTTTTTAACACCACAGAACGACCGCCAAACAAGTTGGCTGAGCCGGGTAGAATCTGCAAGGCCGTAACGCCTCCGGCTAATGCTCTGCCAAACCCCGGATCTTGCGGCCACACAGAATGTTCAGCCCAGACACCTGGCGTAACAGGGCTTGTGGCTTCATTCCCATCAGAAGTTGAACCCACAGAAGGCGAAGGATAAACGCCCAAATGACTATGATTATCGATAATACCTGGGGTTACCCATTTTCCCATGCCATCAATGATGGTGGCATCTGCCGGGTAGTCTACAGATTGACCCACTGCGACGATTTTACCATCGGCAAAATAGATCTCGCCTTTTTCAATTTTATTGCCGATGCCATCAAGGATCGTCACATTGGTGATCACCGTCGGTTTACCGGCGATGGGCGTGTAAGTACTTGGATAGGGATCGGTATTGATAGAGACGTGTGTTGCTTCTGTACTTTGCTGCTTCGCAGGCGTGCTAGCGCAAGCTACGAGGGCAGAAGAACATAAGCAAGCCAGCACTACGGCCAGCTTTTTTGGTGTGTGTTTCATGTTAACTTCCGTTTATTTGATCATTTTATTGTCATGAAGTGGTCATGCTATTTAGCTCAATAACATGCTTCAATTCAACCTAAACAATAAACGGACAACTAGCAAGTTGAAGGACGATTAAACTTCCACACTTTGTAAAGTTTGCTGTTGCAACACCGCGACAATATCTTCGGCCCGTTGCATACGTCTGATCGCGTTAAACAATGTCTCAGCCTCTGGATACTGACGTTTTAAATAACCACACCACTGTTTGATCCTGTTGGGATAGTAACGTCCTTTATCGCCGTATATTTCGTATCCCGAATAACGAATAAGTAACTGTGCCACCTCACGCCACGGCATACTGGGCACACCGTCTTTTATGGTACGGGCTAAATTGGGCATCGCCAACGCGCCGCGCCCCAACATAATATCCACACAACCGGATTGGGCCTGACATTGTGCGGCATCCCTGGCATTCCAAATTTCACCATTGGCCACTAAAGGAATGGACGTATGCTGACGAATTTTATCAATCCAATCCCAGTATGCCGGTGGTTTGTAACCTTCGGTTTTGGTGCGCGCATGAACAACTAACTGATCAGCACCGGCTTCGGTAATGGCCACTGCGTTGTCTATGGCTAAGGTTTTATCTTCAAAGCCCAAGCGTATTTTGGCCGTGACCGGCAACGATGATGGGACTGCCTCTCGCACCGCTTTTACTATTTGATACAGAGTTTCGGTCTCTTTTAACAGGACTGCGCCGCCCTTACTTTTATTTACCGTTTTTGCTGGGCAACCAAAATTCAAATCGACCCCCGGTGAGCCCAGTTCAACCGCTGTTTGCGCATTCTCTGCCAACCAACCGGGATCCTGACCCAGTAACTGTACGCGCACAGGTACACCAGCGGGCGTCACGCTTCCGGAGTGTAATTCAGGACAGATTTTATAAAAGGTTCTTTTTGGCAACCGTTGATCAACGACCCGGACGAATTCGGTCACACACAGGTCAAACCCCCCCACACGGGTGAGCATATCCCGCATAAGATGATCAACAACCCCTTCCATGGGCGCCAGTAAAATTCGCATAGCTTAATCTCTATTACATTTAACCGTATTGAGGGCATAACGATACTGACGATAAACACTGCCGTATTGTTGGTTAACCGCTCACTTTTTGTGCCGTTTTTTCATGCCACAAACACACATGGATCCCATACTGTGAGGTGAGGTATGCCGAAAAAGCGGCATCGTCATCACATGGATGGGTAACAAGATGTTGTCTTAGTCCGTCATAAATCAAGGCTGTGTATAAGAACATGGTATTTCCTCGCAAGTCAGCAAGAAAACTATACATCTAGACGTCTATACTTTCAAACATCCAAGTTAGATTATTCACCTTTTACTGTTTCAGTGGCCTTGAGCGAGTAGGTATGGGGCATGTTTGCCCCTCTCTACTGTCTTATATGATGTAATTTAACCCACCTAATATGGCGGCAACTTGCGCTTGATTACAAATCTCCGGCGTGGCTGAAGGACTATCTGGGTAGACTTCCGTTGTGGTCACATAGGGCGCGTCTGTAACACCACCGCATAAATGCAGCGCTTTTTTGTCATAACAAATGACACCTTCTGATAACCCTTCCTCGCCGATGATTTGTCCACTGGCATCAGCAGGAGCAATATGGGTAACAGTGGACACAGACTCAATAATACGTTGTTGAAACGCCAACTCGATCTTGTGTTTATCTGCCACCAGATAAAAACCATCTGGAATATCCCAATTATCATGGCTGACCCCGTCACGGGCCGACAATGCCGGTCTAAATTCAGAGTTATCAGTATCCGTTGTTTCGTGAAGATCGATATGCATATGCACAGGCTCTTCTACCTTGGCAAGCATCGCCATCAATTGTGCCGCTTCTGGCGCTTTAGAATCTGGCATGAAATTGCGATTGGGATCTAAGGCATAGGGGTTCCACCGATTGATGGTTTCGTAGCCCCAGGGGCTCACACAAGGTGCAATCACAAAATTGCATCGACCTACCCACTGTGCAAGATAGTTTTTTGCAAACATGATCGCTCCCTGTACACCGCTAGTTTCATAGCCATGCACACCACCGGTAATAAGTACCGTGGGCAATTGGGTGTTAAATTTCTTGGGGCGGTACATCATCAACGGGTAGCGCTTAACATCGTAAGGTAAGGCCCCGTATTGCACTAACTCATAGCCCTCTGGCGGATTAGGTAAACAATCAAGGACGTCATTTTGATAACTTCGCTTAATCGTCTGGGCATCAAACCATTGTTCTTTTTCTGTCTGTGTCCAAGGTTTGCCGGGCGTGCCGATGGGATAGTTGTGCATACTTCACCTTTATATTCTGCGTGAAGTGGCATTTTATCATGGTTGCCTATGCCTTCACTACGCCCTAACCCCTTTGTATTCTAGTTCCCCGTAAAAAAAGCGTCAGTGCTATGGGCTTTGTAAGTCTTTACAGCCACTTAAAGGCAAAAAAAAAAAGACCAGCAAATGCTGGTCTTCTTATTTGGCGTCCCCTAGGGGATTCGAACCCCTGTTACCGCCGTGAAAGGGCGGTGTCCTAGGCCTCTAGACGAAGGGGACA
>NZ_JBAHZB010000018.1:0-50070 GCF_036697315.1 Alteromonas sp. 14N.309.X.WAT.G.H12 | reverse complement strand
AGCTAAACCCCACCCAAAAAGATGAGGCGTGGAATTCCCGGGGCTACATCTACGAAAACGGTTTTCTTACCGGATTCAGCCACCTTAACTTAAGCGGTGTTGGTTGCCCGGAAGCTGGGGTGATGCTGCTCATGCCCACCACCGGAAAAGTAAACTACGATCCTAGCGAATATGGCTCAGCTTACTCAAATGAAAGCGCCAGCCCCGGTTATTACCGTACGCACCTGGACAAATACGATATTACCGCGGAAGTCTCCAGCACATTGCGCACCGGTATTAGTCGGTTTACCTTCCCTGCCGGTCAGGCCAATATTCTGATGAACCTTGGTCTAGGACTAACAAACGAAACCGGCGGCATGGTACGAGTGGTGTCTGATACCGAAATTGAAGGCATGCGCACTGTCGGCACATTTTGCTACCATGCCGACGCCGTACGCCCGGTGTATTTTGTGGCCCAGTTCAGCAAACCGGCAACCCAACAAGGCGTTTGGAAAAAAATGCCCACCTATAAAAATGTGGAAGCCCAATGGGTAGGCTATAACGATACCATCAAACCCTATGTTAACTACCGCGCGCCAATGGCAGGGGATAATGTGGGTGCTTGGCTAAGTTTCGACACCGCGGAAAACGAAGCCATTGAAGTGAAAGTGGGGATTTCTTTTGTCAGCATTGAAAATGCCCGCGCGAATCTGGCGGCGGAACAACCCGGTTTTGCATTCAATGACATAAAAACGCAGGCCAAAACCGCGTGGGATTCCTATCTGGATCGCATCGAAGTTGAAGGTAAACACAATGACAAGGTGAAGTTCTATACCGCCTTATATCACACCCTTATTCATCCCAGTATCTTTCAGGACGTTAACGGAGATTACCCACTAAACGGCCAGTATGAAGTCGGCAATAGCGGCGATAAAAACCGTTACACCGTGTATTCACTTTGGGATACAAATCGAAATGTTCATCCTTTGCTAAGCTTGGTTTACCCTGCCTTGCAGGCCGATATGGTGCGCTCTGCCATTGCCATGTCACAAGAAAGCGGCTGGCTGCCTAAATGGGAGTTATACGGCTTGGAAACCCATGTCATGGTGGGGGATCCAGCCACCCCCATGATTGCCGATACCTATTTGCGAGGGATCATTGACTTTGATGTTAACGCCGCCTATCAGGCCATGAAGCGTTCCGCCGATGAAACCGAAAACAACCCCTTACGCCCTGAAAACAAAGACTATCTGCACCTTGGTTATGTGCCCGTGGATGACGAGGGCCCCTATGACGGTAGCGTTTCCACCAGCTTAGAATACTATTTAGCCGATTATAGTCTTGCCCGACTCGCTGGCGCACTAGGTAAAGACGACGATGCCAAACGTTACATGGCTCGGGCACAACATTATCAACGTTTGTTTGATCCAGCCACCGGCATGCTGCGCCCCAAAGATCGGCAAGGGAAATGGTTAACCCCATATGATCCTGAGCTGGGCCGTAACTTTGAGCCTGCGCCTGGCTATATTGAAGGCAATGCCTGGAACTACCGTTTTTACGTGCCCTTTGACACACCGGGGTTAATCAAGTTGCTGGGCGGAGAAGACGGGTTTATTCACGCCCTGGATAAAACATTTGATACTGACAACTTTGATATGGCAAATGAGCCGGATATTACCTATCCGTTTTTGTACAACTTTGTTGCTGGTCACGAACCCCAAACCCGTGCGCGGGTAAAACAACTTATCGATGAGCACTTTTTAACCACCCCGGGCGGGATCCCCGGTAATGATGACACCGGTGCACTATCGGCCTGGCTGGTATACAGCATGATGGGCTTTTACCCGGTTAGCCCCGCCGACATGGACTATGCATTGTTTGCGCCGGTATTTGATAAAGTGACCTTACACTTAAATGAAAAGTACTATGGTGGAAAAACATTGGTAATTGAAAAAGCCTCTGAGGCCCAAACGTCACCGATGTGGAATAAT
The DNA here is from genome assembly GCF_036697315.1 of Alteromonas sp. 14N.309.X.WAT.G.H12. Lineage (NCBI taxonomy): Bacteria > Pseudomonadati > Pseudomonadota > Gammaproteobacteria > Alteromonadales > Alteromonadaceae > Alteromonas > Alteromonas sp. 14N.309.X.WAT.G.H12. Next base: position 48,100 of record NZ_JBAHZB010000018.1, on the reverse strand, counting down.
CAGCCTTTAAACCGCTATTTTATTTCCCATCAAACACTGACTTCCGGAGGCGTGTTACGCATCCACTAGTCTCTAGCCTAACTGCGTCTTTACTAACTGTAAGGACGCAGCCACCGTATCATCCATATCGTAATATTTGTAATCGGCCAACCGACCACCAAAAATATACTTGTCTTTATACGGCGCGGTATTCGCCAGCGCTTTATAGCGTGCGATCAACGCATTGTTGTGACTATCGTTCATAGGATAATAGGGCTCGTTATCCTTGCTGTATTCATGGGGGTATTCCCGGGTTACCACGGTATGCGGCTGGGTACCAAACTCAAAATGCTTATGTTCGAGAATGCGAGTATAGGGCACCGCTTTATCGGTATAATTGACCACTGCATTGCCTTGATAATTCTCCTGCTCCAAGACTTCGCTCTCAAAATGCAAACTACGGTATTCCAGCTTGCCTAACTGGCAATCAAAAAACTCATCAATTTTACCGGTATACAATACTTGGCGCGCCTGTTTGTCTAGTTTGGCTTTATGCTCAAAATAATTAATGTCGGTGCGAACCTCAATGCCCTCTAACAAGGCATCGGTCAGGGCGTTGTAGCCGCCAATGGGAATGCCCTGATACAAATCATCAAAGTAGTTGTTGTCGAAGGTAAAACGAAAGGGCAGACGTTTAATAATAAACGCAGGAATTTGGGTGGCGGGCCGTCCCCACTGTTTTTCCGTATAGCCTTTTATCAGTGTTTCATACAGATCCCGCCCGCCCAAATACAGCGCTTGTTCTTCCAGATTCTGAGGCTCTAAATGGCGGTAATCCTGTCGCTGCTCAGCAATTTTGGCTTTAGCTTCGGCAGGCGTTTTCACCCCCCACAATTGATAAAAGGTGTTCATATTAAAGGGCAGATTGAACAACTTGCCCTGATAGTTGGCAATGGGGGAATTCACGTAACGGTTAAACGACACAAACTGGTTGACGTAATCCCACACTGCCCGATCGCTGGTATGGAAAATATGTGCCCCATATTTATGCACATTAATACCGGCTATATTTTCACAGTGAATATTGCCGCCGGTATGGGCGCGCTTATCAATCACCAATACCCGCTTGCCCGCCTTAACGGCCTCATGGGCAAAGACAGAACCAAACAGCCCTGCGCCAACAATTAAGTAGTCGTACTGAAACACTGACATCTTTTCGCCTGCAACCTCGTGTAGCTAAAATGTATCAGAAAATTCGCCATTATTCGCCACTAAGTGTGTGTTGATACAAGGAAAACCGAGGCATTAACTGGACAAGCTTCTGCTCTACCTCTCCCCGTGTAAGGGTAGTTGGGGAAGCCTGTTCAAACAAGTACCCTTTTAGCTGATTCAAGGTTTTTTCATTCAGTTCATCCGCCAATGCAGCCAAATAATAACGCTTGGTACCCTTACCTTGCGGTAATGGAATGAAAGGTTTATTCATGGGCAACTGACGCAATACCACTCGCTGCTCGCCCAAGCCAATAAACAAGAGCGCCGTCACCGCTTCGGAAGGAAGAACAGCTATTCTACAAAGGTTTTTATTCACCGCCACTTCGTTAAATACATTATCTTGTTCAGAGACTGGCGCTTTACTCATCTTAGCTGCCCCGCAAGTCTCACCGTGCTGTGTTTCCAGCGCTAAGGTGAGCGCAGGGTCCGGTGAGGCATTTGGCACCGGCGTACTGTGATCCGCCGAGGATGACACCACACCTTGATGTTGGGTGTCTGACTGGGCCTGTGCAGGGTTTCCCGAGCCTGGCCACTGCCAGGCAACCCCGCTTATTATCGCTATCCCTGCGCAGGCTACCAAAGCCGCTATCCAATAGGATATAGATCGTGACGAGGGAGCAGGCACTTGTTCAGGTGATTCGGCTGGTAACAGTGTGGATTTATGAAGGGGTCTTATGGCAGCATGATCAGGTAAAAAAAGCGCCACCTCTTCCGGTGCTTCGACAAGTTGAAATGTGACGCCTTCGACCTCGGTGATCTCCTCGGCATTGGCTTGTGGCAGCAAAAAAAGTACTGAACACATTGATTGCCAAAGCGTAAGTTGCTCCCGTGCCCATTCAATCTTGACCGGAACATGATCCACTTCCACCACACGGCGCTGGGCCGTATTGATTGCACCGGTGGCGCAGATAATGTGATCGCCAGGTTGCGGTTGGCCGTTTCCCAAAATGCCACAATGACGTGCGGCATGGGCCAGATAAAAACCCAGTTGCCAGCTAAGTCCTTGGGTAATTTCATCGCTTAAATCAATGCGAAATTTCCCCTCGCCGAAATCCTCTTCGATGATGCCAGAGCCTAACTTCACGAAATTATGATAATTATTCGCAATGGGTAAGGGCTGAGAAAATCCTTTTGCCGTTACCGTGGAATTCGCCACAGCTCCCGGCAGCGTGTATAAATTATTAACCGCTACCAAGCCTTGTGTGGTTGCAATAAAAACATGAGTGGCCACGAATTGTCCTTATTCTGTCTAATTCATAATAACGATACTGGCTTGGGGATCGATTAATGCCTGTAACGCACTATCACTTTGTTCAAACAACAATTGTGTTTTGTTATCGATGAGGGGCCCAAAACGAATTTGCTGGATCCCCTGTTGCCCATCCACATTCACCAACACGCCGTCAGTACAATGCTGCGAATTAGGAAAATGAATCGTCAGTACCACATATATCTGGGAATGAGCCACCGGATCACGGCTGAAACTCAAGGCAAATTTATCGGTTTCCCGCCCCTCTAAGGTATCAAGACTGCTTGCCGCCGCCTGCGCCGAACTGTATTCATAGGAAAACTGTTTGACCAAGTTCATGTATTGGCGGCGCAAATCAAGGGACTGATTAATTTTATGCAAAATATTGCGATGGCTGCCGGGCAGCCGTCCGCTGGCTAATTGCATAAGATCATTAAATACCACAGCGGCCTGCTCCTCGCTGTTCTCATGGCTTGCACTTAAGACATCATATTGTCGCTTGGCAACAAAAATCGCTTCTGCCTGCTTATGATTCACTGGCGACATGGATCTCTCCGTATAATTGATTAAACCTGGCTGTGAATATAGAAACATCAGCGTGGAATTTGCTGTCTTGAGGGGTGATTTCCCCTAATGACTTCAGCGCTTTTAAGTGATTTTGTACAATGCCCTGCAATTTGCTCACCTCGCTAAGTGCTTCTAAATAAGCATCGGTAACATAGGCGTTGGGCAATGTTTTAAAGCCCTCTTTATTGTTGGCTTTATACGCGGATGCCAGTTTATTCAGCGCATCTTGTAAAGCGGGCCAATCCCTGGCAAGAGTCTCCACCAAGGTCTTTTTTTGTTGTGGGGTGTTGGTCCCTTTTACCTGCAAAGCCAACTTTTGTTGGGCGTTTTCATCCAGTGGCGGCAATGTACCGATAAGCTCGCCAAGTACCCGTTCAGGCTCATGGGGCAGTAATGCATACAATAAACACTGCCGTGAAAATGCCAGTGAATCGGCACAGGCGATCATTTCCTGTTGATAGCCGTCATAGCCGTTATCCGGCGGCGAAGCCATTTTTTCCTTTAAACTGGCAGCGGATTTTCGCTTTGCCTGAGACAATACTGCTTGCCATTGCCCAAATACCTGCAACCTGAGTAAGCTCTGGCAAAACCGTCCAAGATGCACAGTATGCTTAACAATGGGCTGCATGCGTTTTGCCTGACTTTTGGTTAAACATTTAGGCGTCAGGGTAAGTAAATTAGGCTGGGCTGGGGCGGGGATATGGGTAAACAACGCCCCATGCACAAACTCCCCAAGGCTATCTTCCCCTTGGGATCCCTCAGGCTCGGCCATAACCCGAGAGAGATCAACTTCACCTAAATCATCATCAAGCCCTTGGGAGAACGCCCGCTGGGACGCCTTTTGAATACGTAACAACGCGAGGGCCTGAAGTGTATTAAGCACATCATCCACCGCAGTTTCAAACCTCACATGGCTGGGTTTGGCCGGTGCGGGATCATCATTGGCCTGCTGCCAGAAAAGCAAAATATCATCATCATTGATGTCTTCTGGCGCTTGCTCATTGCGGTTTAACCAATCGGTGACATAGCGATAACGGCTTTGCTCATTGGCTTCGGGCAAATGGTGTTTAAGAAAGTCGTACAAACACTTTTGCAGGGCCTTGGACAATATATCGATGTCGCCGCTTCCCCCTTTGCTCACCGTATCAGTAATATGTTGAACCTGTGTGTTATCTACCGAAGCAATAAATTCCATAAGACCAGCCAATACACCGGCACGGGAAGACGAGATAACAAATGAAGTTTGCCCAACCTGAATGTGCAGCGCGCCCTCTTGCAGGTAAACCTGGTCTTGGTCGCCCTGCCAAGGATTAGCAAATGCCCGTCGCAATCCAGCGGCCGTGGCCACATCTGTGAGCCAAAAATAAGTGAATAAAGGAGCGTTGAATTGTTTGTCGGAGCAGGCACGTACAATTGCCCAACATAAAAAGCACAGCTCCCGACAAAGAAAACCATAGTTTCGACAACAAATGTATTGGGCAAGACGGTCAATATCGGCACAGAGAAATTTGCGCTTTATCTCCCTTTGCGGTTCTGACGTAGATATCGTGGTCTGTCTTAACCCATCAAACATACTCAGTAGCGTTTCGCTAACGCCATAGCCCACTGTACTTACCATGTGTCTTTTACTCCTTGTAAATCGACTCCCACTGGGCAACCTTAGCGCGTTTGCTATTTGGCGCAGTGTTATAGGGCAAAACAGCCTGCCTGATTGAACTAGTTTGCACCCCTCCCGCCGTGCGGGTCAAGTTATGAACACGGAGTTTTTGCAGCCGACTAATTCGACTATCATCCCTTGCACTTATGTCCGCTTCTACACCGTGGGAGGTGCTGTATTCCGTTGTCGCACGAGCATAAGTTTGTGAATACTCACCATTACCATAAGGGTTGTAATTAAAGGTATCCACGCCTTCTTTTTGATATTCCCGTTGATAAGCGAGTACCTTTGAAACATAACCTTGCGTGGCAGGAATAACCCGATAATTGCTGTACTGGTCTTTCACTCGCGAGCCGCCGTTATAATGAGAAAGAGCTATATCAACTCGGCCACCATAAGTTTTTATTAGCTGGTTGATGAAAGCCACGCCAATACGAATATTTGTCGCAGGATCATAAAGTCGCGATGCCGGTACGCGAAATTCCCCTTCCGCAGTGGCGGGCATGATTTGCATAACCCCCCGGGCACCGGCATGACTCAACGCGTAAGGATCAAATCCTGACTCGGCCTTGGCCATAGCCAGCGCCAGTGACGGCGGCAAACTCTGGCGCACCGATTCGGCGATGATCATCTGCTCGATATCCGATTGTTGATACGGACTATAGGCCAATGCCCGCGGACAAATCGTCAGTACAAACAGTAAAAGGACAAAGGAAAGTCGTGTAATGGATTGTTGTATCATGGTTGTTGCTCCAGCCGTATTTGCCATGCGTGATCAATCAGGGTTATAAAAAGCTTTGGATGATTTATTTGTTGCTGAGTTTTAATAATATTGGCCAGCGCTAAATCAGGGGGGACTGCCAGATAAACGGGGCTTGCGGGATCCAGCGTCTCGACCACAACTTCCCTTAAAGTTTGATCCAGTAACTTCCCATCGTGATAAAAAATAAACTGGGCATCCCCTGTGGCCTTGGCATTGCTCGTGGCAGACCCCAAACTTAATGAAGTATCCGGTAAGGTCATCGGCTTAATTTCCTGCGATTGGATTTCAGGGGGTTGATGAGAGGCGCTCGTTGACAGCAAGGCCACTATCAATATGGCGAAAAAAGCCATGGATAAACCCAGTGCCACCTCGGTCATGGCTTGGCTACTAGTATCCTGACTGTAGGTGCTATTCATCCTGTTTTCTCCATAATAAAAAGGTAATAAGTGATAACGTTAATGACAATTTGAGGAGCCCGTTGAAAGTAACCACTCACTTTCAATCTGTTTTCCGTTGATAAGGATCTGATTAAGATAAAGTTGAGAATGGGTTAACTGGTATTGCCCCCGCAATGAAATAAGGCTTTCATCACCAAGGGCTTCACTGACGTAGGCCGATAAGCGCTGATCCACCGCTTCGGGCAGTATCCTCACCGCCGTCCCCGTTACCGATGATGCATTTATCCAGCGTTGTTCCTGGGCGCTTAAACTGCCGTGCACCAGGCGCAGCCACTGGCTTTTACGTTCAAAGGTATTCGCCGACAGGTACACCAGCGTTTGACCTTGAAGCAAAGCGAACTCTGCGGCCATACAGGTATATAAGTAGTCAAGGAGCGCCTCACGTTTGCTCCTGTCTTGGGGCCAGGCCAATTCAATATCCAGCTGGGAGTTCTGCGCCAACTGATAATAAATGTCTTGCCCTGCCACCGCTTTAGCCACCGAATTAGTTGGCCCGTTTACCATGGGTTGTTTTAGGGCAATATCCCTTTGGGCGGCTTGGGGCTGGACTGTTACTTTGGGCGGGGGAGGCAAACGCGCAGCAGGTAAAACGCGAATATGCCTATCTTTCGGTAATGCCTGCGCGTCAACGACGGGCGGTTTTGCCCTGCGTTTCGCCGCATCGGATAACACCTGCGCCGCCTGATAATGGGTCCACATCACCAGGCTTGCGCCAAGCAGTACTACCACCATCGATACCCCAAAAAACCGCAGCAGCCCGATACTCATGGGGTTTACTCCTCAACAATATGTGCAAACGACAAGGCCTGCATGCGCTCAGTAATAGCTTGCAGGTGGGTCTGGGCACTGGCCGAGGTGCTATCTGCAACCCGGCTATTTACCCCGTGGGGATCAGGGGGCGTTGCCGATAAATCGGGGCTAACAGACATCACAGATACGGTTTTCTCTTCACCCATAGTTTGTTGCTGTAACAGGGTATCCACTTGATTTTGTAGCCTATCAAGGCGCTGATTAATCTTAGCCATGGATGCTTGTTGCGCCTTTTCATGCTGCAAGGTAAATTCCGCAATTTGGGCATCCACCTCATCGAGCACTTGCTGGGCGGTGTGCGCCATTTCATCGCCCCAGAAAAATGCGCTCACCGGGTGCTCGGCGATCTGCGGTCGCGCGACTAAATAGACAACAGCACCGGCCACGACAATAATAAAAAGCAAGGATTTCATGACGCCTCTCCCCCTTTACAGGTAATGGCTTGTAAGCGAATACTGCTCCATGCTCGCAATAAGGTCGCTGAGGGCAAGCCCACCACTGTCGTCATAAAGGCCGTAGAAAACCGCGCCGTAAGTTCACCGATAATGCTATTGATGTTATCTGGCGTAAGAGGCTGAACCGACAAGCTACCAATGCCTAAACTAATCCCTAGCAAGGTAAAAGTGAGAGCCAGCGAGGCAATGCCATTACCGGCTTGTTGCGCTATTTCCCAGTAAAAAGCGGCCGTTTTGTGGTTGTTTGTTGCCTGACACGCTAAAACACCGATCACCATCAACACGCTATACAGGCCAGCAAAGCTCCAGCCAAATACCTGTTGCGCCCACACAAGTAAATCGGACAGTCCTTTATCGGTGAGGTAGCTCGCCATAGCCAGCATAATGATAAGGCTACCTATGCCAGCCAGCGCCCAACGACCAAGTTGTTTGGGGTGCGTAAGAATACTCATTATCGTCCTCCCATTTTGCTGCGGCCTAACACCGCTGGCGTAATATTTAAGGTGAACAGCCAATGGCTGTAGGGCGTGCGCTGGCTTTCTGCGCTGGCGTGAGCTAAAAAGGTCAGTTCGTAATGGGAAAAGGCGTTTTTCACCATGGGCGCGTCACTTTGGGTAATGCGTTCGTCCCGCAGCACCATCCGCTCCATATCCACCATGCGCCGATATGTTTGTTTGCTTTGACGCAGACGTTCATCGGCACTCAAGGCGCTGTTAGCTAACAGGTGCAGATAGGTCGCTCGCTCCCGTTCCAGATTTTCAAGGCTAAACAATGTGTTGCTGTGCGCCTGATGGCTCATCAATAATGTCCCCATCATCAACCCTGTGGTAATAGAAAGTAATTTCATGTCATCGCCCCTTATAAGATAAATAAATCCACAGCCTGACTGGCCTGGTTCACCACACGGGTTTTGTTGCCGTCGCCGCTATCACCGTAGGCCAGTTGATACTCCAATTCCTGGGCATCCAGGGCCACCAGCCGGGCCATGTAACTCAGCATGAGTCCTTCCTGATCCAACAGCGACTGATGCATGGCGATATCCATTAATAGCTGACGTAAATACTCTTCGGAACTCACTTGCGCGCCGTTTAAGGTAGGCGATGCGTTACCTCTATGACTGGTAATAGCGTTTTTCAGCTGTTCAATCTGCGCGAGGTTGCCGGCGTATTCATCGGCGTACGGTGATGTCTCGTTAAACCCCGCGTGGATGAGGTTTTGATCCACTTCGGCCATCACTTTTTCCATTCGTGCCAAGGCCGCTTCCTGCTTTTGTTTTAATTGAATTCGGGTGGGCGTATTTCCCGCCGTTTGCTGATGTCTGAATTTTTTTAATACCTGCTGATACACGCCTTGCTTTTGTATCGACGCCTGTTTTCGCAATTGATGGCTTTCTTGCAGTAAATCCAAATAATCCGATTTTTCCTGCACCAAGGCGTACTTCACATCGGCCAGCGCCTCCCCATCTGCGATTTGTAAGCTATTTTGCAATTGGGCAATACGCGCCGTTTTATCTTGCATTTGGCTATCCAGATCGGTCAGTCGCTGAGCCATGGGCGAAGCACTAAAATCTTGCTCAATACGTTTTTCAATAATATTGGCCGGTAAGGTAATCAACTTGTCACTGGCTTGGGGCTGCCAGTCAGAAGCGACGCTCAAACACGACATCCACAGGGTAGCCATGCCACAACAAAAGGTTAATTTACGTATCTTCATCATTTGCTCCTTAATGGGTAAGCCAGTATTGCTGACGCTCTATTTCAAGGCGTAAATTACGACTGATATTTAACGAGGCCAAAATCTGTGGCTGTAAGCTGGCGCCGGCCAACAATGCGGTAGCCGTGTCTCGAAAAGATGTGAAATCTGGCAGGTAAAGATCTTGCGCCGGGAATTGCGTATCAAACCGGCGAAACTGTGCGGCGGCGCCATTCATGTCTCCGGCTTTAAGGTAGGACAACACCGAAATTGCCATCACCTGCATGATCTGTTCGCTGTCTTTGTCACTGAGGTTGGCGGGCAAGGGATTGGCTATACAATGTTGCATGGCATTTGCCGCGCCTAAGTGTTGCGCCGGTGATTGGCTATATTCTGCGTGCTCACTCATTTTTTGGGCATGGGCGACACAATGCTTGTCAATCGCGCTCACCGCCATGGTAGTTTCAGTGCTAGTACAGGCCGTAAGAGCAAGGGCCAGGAAAACACCGGTAGTAAGAGAAAGTGGTTTGAGGTTGGTCTGTGCGAAAATGCTATTCGACATTGCCTTTTCCTTATCAGTTGGGAACACATCTGACTATGAAAGGCTTTGGCGTTTTTTTTAGCTCGCAAATTCGATGATGTTAAAAACGCCCATCAACAGGGAAAAAGAAAAAGGCCCTAACCCTTATAAATCAGCCGTTAGGGCAATATGGAGATAGCAGATTACATCGCAGTTTTAGGACAATGGTTACTCTTCCCAGCTATTAAGATCGTCTTTGGTATCGCTGACGCGCCCTTTAACAATGGTGGCCGTATTACCCGATAGTCTGACGGTACCGGTTAAACCCAGCTCAGACAGCACACGGTTGAGGTTTTTATGCAGTTTATTGCGGCTAATGGCCCCAATATACTGTATTTGGGCAAATTGATACCCTGAGGCAACATAGGTCATACTTTGGTAGCCAGAAAACACCGGCAAATAGACATCAATATCTTCCATTTGCTGTGCATTAAAGCCCTCAAAAACAAGGGTAAAATCCACCGCGTTGGGGGCACTAGGGGCAATCGGAGCCGAAGCCTTTACCCTGCTTTTCACCTGCCCCTTAGCGCCGGGTAATGTACCCAAAATATGCTCGGTAACCTCACCGGTTAGGGTTAAAAGCGTCTCTTCTATTGCAGCGTTTATGCACACCCTTGCACACTGGGCGTCGCGATTGGTTTGGGGGCCATCCACATGATATGTCCCTGCCACGCGGCCATTGTTCACACTTAGGGTTTGTCCGGTCACATTGGTGCTTATTTTGGTGCTATAAGCGGTATGGCGGACGGAGCCATCGAGGGTTAAAACCACCACAAAATCCACCGCTGGCGTCGTTTGACTGCGGGCAATAGCCAGTAATTGGGCTTTCGTCTTTGCCCCTGCGGCCTCACCTTGGTACACATCTACGCCTTGCTGGGTAAGCTGACCGGATACCGCATAAATAAAGCGTTCCATCTGGCGGTGGGCGTCGGGTAACGCCCTAGCCCCATCCTCTTGGGCTAGCAGCATGATTCGTAGGGGTTCCTCAACGCGGTTTTGATGAGCGCACGCGCCCAATACCACCACTAAAAATGTAATAAGTAGCTTTTTCATGTCCTTCCCCGGTATCGCTTTTTATGATGCGCCACAAGGTCGCGCATCGGTGTGATAATGACAAGATGATTTAAACCGATGAGGTGGCCCTTACCAGCCACCATCGACAGAGGGCTTACGCTTTTCGCCGCGACGGGTGATCCGTTTAAGGGTAAAGGTATTGCCTTCAAAGGTTACCGTGGCACGCATATCCAGTTCACCTAACATCTTTTTCAGGTTACGGCTCAGTTTTGCTGTGCCAATACTCGAACGATATAAGACTTCCGAGCGAGTATGACGCTGCTCTGTGGGGCGATGAGATTTATAACCACTGAAGATAACTAGATATTCTTCAATATCCATAAAGTCTTCGGCGCTAAAACCATCAAAAATGAGGTAATAGTCGGTGATCATGTCGTTGGTGGCACTACGATCCTGACCATTTTCAGCCATTTGGCCTTCCACTAACCAATCTAGCTTCTCTGCCAGCACTGCGCCTAGTTCTTCTGCCAGAATTTTTGCTTTGTCACCCACCACTTCCAAAATACATTCACGACTACACTCATTGGGTGCGTTCCAGAACTGTCCGCTATCCACTTCAAAGGTGTCGATAAACTTACCGCTTTTCGCGTTAATCATGCGCCCGGTAATGCGCGCTTTGATCTTGGTGGTATGATCTTTTTGTTGTGCGCTGGCATACATGGTAAACACCACCACCACATCAATGGGCGGACGCTTGACCGAACGGGCAATATCAAACAACTCGGCGTCGCTACGACGTACCCGCCCCTGGGTAAAGTTGTCCATGGTGACATAGGTTTCATCGTACACATCAAAACTGTAGTAATTCATTTGCCCTTGCAGCGCATATACCACACGCTTAAACACACGACTGTTACGGGGCACAGAGTCTTCATCGGCATCCTCGCCCATGACCAGTAAATTGGGATTATCTGCCGCATAAACAGGTACAGAAAGCAGACCGAACGTCAAAACAAAAGCCAGGTTTTTCAACAAGTAACGCATAATAATTCCTTAGTTAGCTATATTCTTTGCTACCTGGGTTTATAAAAACCTTTGGTAGATTTCCTTTTACTGCATGTAATAAATTTTATTTTTCTACCACTTCACACACGAAACATTGCCCTTTTCATCGGTGACTGCCATGCCCTTTCCTTGGCAATCCACGGTTTTTACCGGAGCAGGTTTTGGCGTGGCAGGCGCAGGCTTGGCGGGAACCGGGGCTATAGGTTTAGGCTCAGCAGGGGGCGGCGTCTTGGGCTGAGATGGTGCAGGCTGTGATGGAGTCGGTGTAGCCGGTACGGCGGCCTGAGGTGGTGTTTGTTGCCCCGAGCGCCGTCTTGCGGCGGGTGCCTCCGGTGTTTGTGGTGCCGGCGTGGTGGCAGCCCGCTGTTTGCCTCGACGGGTTGGCGCTTCCTGGGGTAAAAACTGACGAATTTGGGCATAAATTCTCGACGAGGGGATCCCTTCGTTAACCAACCCCTTACCTTGGTTGTCTTTAAAACCCGAGTGGTGCAGCGCAATGATGGTATCGCCATCGGCAGAGAGCACCGGTGAACCACTGGAGCCTGGCTCGGTATCCGCAAAATAGTGGATCACGCCATCATTTAAGTATTTTTTATAGAGCCCGGTATTTTTTAATACCACTTCCTTTGAGCGCCCGGCAGGATGCTGAATAATTTTCACTTGCTGAGCATTAATAATGGCGCTGTCGTTAGGGGCTAACGGGAACCAGCCAAGGGTATTGCCCACCGGTTGGTTTAATTGATATAAGGCATAATCCAGTTTGGCGTCATATTTAAGCAAGGCCACCGCCTTGAACAAGGGCAAGCCAGAGACCTGTTTTAAGTCATCCACATAATAATCAAAGCTAAACAGGTATTGTGACAGTGGAATGGCTTTTCCTGCAGAAAAAGCACAGTGTTCATTAGTAAGAAATAAATCCGGGCCAACCAGACTACCGGTACAGATGGGTCTACCTTTTACGAATACCGCGCCCACCCGACGACTTAATTTATACAGCGCACTGGCCGATGGATAATCTCGCATTTTCTCAAAGTCGGCACTGCCAACAATGGTTTGAATATCGTAGCCCTGAGTGATCTCGTTGGCTTTCACCGGTTTAAAAAAACCACGACCTGGAAACTGATTAGATGGGGTTAAATCTGCCGCGAAAACGGGCAGTGTCAGCAGACATAGAACCACACTGACAAATCGATTGATGACGCACATATCGCTTTCCTTGTAATTAATGTGGTGTGAACCGGATATGGGCAAGCTCGATACTGCGCCACTGCGCCTGCAGTTGTTCACGGTACTCATACTGTAATTGGCTAAGCCTAAAATCATTCACGGCCTGCCACTTCCCGTTTATAAAAACATCAGCGGTATAATTGCTGCTATCCACGGCCTGTGGTGACAGGATCTCGGTAATAAATACCGCCAACGGGGTGTTATCGTGATAGCGCGCCACCTGCAACTGGGGAGGATAACTTTCCAGTATGTCATCGCTGTTTTTGTAGGCCGGCCAAATATGCCCGTCTACCGTCACCATCATCAGGCTCCCTTGTGCCAGCAGTGCCAATTGAAAATCACTGTACTGGGGTGAAGATAAAGACAGTGGTGACATCCCATCTTGGGAGGCGGGTTTACTGTGACAGCCTGTTACCAACGTAAGCAGTAGCAAGAGTGTGAAAAGATTAGTAATACGGAGTATGCCCATGACGGAGTCCTTATCGTGGATAAAATTTATCAATGCTGATGTTTTCAATACCGGGCTGAGCACTTAACGCAATAAATTCGCTCATGGTTAATTCCACTAACCATTGATCGGTGGCTTCAAATTCCGTGACAATGCGAATATCCTCATCCTCCAACCATGACTTCAGCGTCGGTTTATCCGCGGTAAAGCTAGCGGTGACAATGGCGGTGATAGGCTGATGATTTTTTAGCTCTGCACATACAGCGGGGAAGCGCTCACAGGCATGGGTTGAGTCTTGCTCACAGCCGGTACTCAGTAGCCCAGCAACAATGCAAAAGTAATAACGGCTTATTACCATTGGATAGCTCCTTCTTGTGGCTGACATGCTGCGTCAGTGTTTTCGATGACAATTCCATCTATAACCTGCCGACAAGGCGTTTGTGGCGTGTTATCAGGAACCGGCGAATTCTTCGGTGGCGGTACAGAGGACATCACCTGCTGCAAATAAGCCAAAGCGGTGGGCAAATACAACCCAGGGGTCTGCACATTATTTCTCGGATCAGTAAAAGCATGCCCATGCTGTAACGCTGCCATTAACTGCTCCACCGAGGCCTTCGGATAAGTGGATTTAAGCAGGGCGATGGCGCCAGCCACATGAGGGGCGGCCATAGAGGTACCGGAAGACGCGGCATACTCACCGTTTAACACCGACGAGGTAATATGACCGCCGGGGGCAACCATATCCAATTGGGCATAGCTATTGGAAAACGCAGAGATGGTGCCTTCAGGTTCAATGGAACCCACCGTCACCGCGGTAGAAATACAGCCTGGACTGGCCACGCCGTCTTCACGGCCCTCATTTCCGGCCGCAATAACGGTCACAACCCCACGTGTTGCCAGCAAATCCACATAGCGTTTAATGGGGGAGTCATCGCAGGGCTGGGAATAATAGCCGCCCCCCAAGCTCATGTTGACCGCTGCAATATGATAGCTATCGGCGTGCTGATAAACCCAGTCCAATGCTTGCATCACATCACTATCACGGGAGGTAATACCCTGCCCCAAGGTTGAAAACACATTAATGGCGATCAACGAAGCGTCTTTGGCAATGCCGCTTAATTGCTCATGTTGACCGGCCACAATACCGGCCACATGGGTACCATGAAAACATCCCGGCCCGCTGCACGGCATACCGGCTTCAATGCCCGAAGCCCGTTTTGTTCCCCCCGGACAACTGGCATTAAAGGAAAAACACGCGCCCGCTATCACCCGGGAGGCTAAAAAAGGATGGGAGGCTTGCACACCGGAATCAATAATCGCCACCGCATAACCTTGTCCAAGACGAACGGTATCCGCCAGTGCATTGAGGCCAACGGTTTTGCTGCTGGTGTTTAATGACAGATTATTTAAACGGTCGGTATACACCCCCTGGACTAAATCCGATGCCGCAAGCTGTTTAAATTCCTGGGCAGTAACGGTTTTGGCAATGGCTGGGACATGTTTAAATTTAACCATGTCATTAAAGTTTACCCAGCCCATGTCGTCAGCTAATTGTTGCTGCACCTGTTCAATATGATCTTGCAGGTTAAGCCACTGCCCCTTTTTCTCAGCCGTAGTGGATTTGTTGTCGCCGCTATGGTTTAAAAGCACAATGACGGGCACGGGCTCATCATCTTGGGCCATCGCCTCGAAGGCTACAGGGTTGAGTTGTCCAGCCATAACGCTGCACACCATGCCAGTACAAAAAAGGCAAACATTTATGCTAATAAAAACGCGGATTTTAAACATGGAACATTCCATTTATTGCATCACCTGGCGTTGTGCTGCTGCCATGGATGCCGGTTTTGTTGTCTCTTTTTCTTGTTATAAAAAGAACAGAACAAAAACCTGTTATTCCCAGTGAACGGTATTGTCGTTCACGGTGCTGTGTCTTACCGCGCCTTTAATTAAAAATGCTAGACACATCGACTTTCTGTTTTTCTTGCTCAACCGACGAGGTATTTACGCTGACGTTAAACACGCTGCCTAACTGCTCAACACCTAAAGGATGTGGCCAATCTGAAACCAGCTTTTGCAATTCCGCCGCGACCTTTTCCCGGCTTTGCCGACTACTCAACATCACGCCAATATTTTTGTATTGCACCACGTTTACGAAGCCTTCCATTTGCGGCAAGGTTGCAATAAAACGGGCAATGTCGTCGTCGGTCATCTTGATAAAATTAATTTGATGCTTGTAGGCAAAGCCCGGTCGGTTAACTTCGTACTCCAGCATTTCAGCCAGCACAGCGCCAAGCTCTTCGGCCAACCAGCTGGCATAGTGCCCCACCGATTCAGATAAACACACCGACGTGCAATCACTAGGTACAAACCAAGAATCCGATGCCTTGGTTTCAAACGACCCCAAGGACTCACCGGTAGCAATATAAATCAGTTTACCCACCAATCGGGCTTTGACGGCTTTTCGGGTTTTATAGCGGTTTTCAGGGGTATAAAGATGAATGGAAAACTGCACTAAAATATCAACGGGTTGACGCTGAATACTGCGGGCGAGTTCCTTCACCCGCTTGTCATCCCGTTTACCCGTTGTTTGATAATCCAGCGTAAAAATATCCTTGTCGGCATAGGTGGTGAAACCGCGAAATACCATTTGCTCCACAATGGCGGTGGTCACCCGAGAATAAATAGGATCGCTTTGCGCTATGGTACTTTCGTCGCCATCGGCACCGATGACCACCAAACTGGGCGTAGCATAAGCAGGTAACGACATCAAAAAGAGTACGCATAACATCGGTAGTTTTTTCATTGTCGCCTCCTGATTATTGCCCGCGGCCCTACAAATTCATCTGGGAAATATCGTTAAGCTCTTCCATTTCAGAAGGCATCTCGATGCCTTGATCTTGGGAGTATTCGTATACCAGCGCCGTTGTTTCATACAAGGTGGTCAAATAACTCGGCCCCGTGCGGGTGATTTCCGCTACCGCATTTAGGCGAAGTTTGTTACTTTCTAACTGCCGATAATCGGCGGCATTATCCACGAGATATTGGGAATAACCTGGCGCAACCTCTACCACGTCCCGCGCTTGTTTCACCCCCACGTAATAAGGCACAAAACCGGTGGCAAACAAGATGGCATTTTCCCGCGACAAGGTTTCTTCTTTGTCCTTGGTTTGTGCAATGACTTCCTGCGCCTTGTTACTTAATTCGTTAAGGGTATCTAAGGCTTCGCTGTCTAATGTACTGCCTCGTTCCAGATCTTCCCGCTGGGCTTCCAGTTCTGCCGCCAATTCGGCTTTACCCAAGGCGTTTAACCAGATTTCCTGGGCGGAAAGAATGGACAACAATGACGTGATATAGGCGCCTAGCAAAGGATCAGTCACCGCCAGACCGGGGTTGATCTCAAAGCGTTCGCTAATGTCCTCGGGACTAACACTTTCGGTGGTGCTTCCCTGTAAAATCACCAAAGTATCCTTAATGACCTGTTCTGTTGTCTGGCAGCCACACAACACGCTGGCCCCCACGAATACTGCCACTACTTTCGCTTTTAACATGGTTTATTCCTCTGATTTATATTTTGCGTAAAAAGTAACTTTTTATTTTTCCTGCTAATTTCTTAGTGGCAGTATTCACACCGTTTTGTGCCGCCAATTCCATGGTTTCACCTTGTCCTAGCACGTTGCTGACGGTTTCTGTGGCTTCTATGTCGCCACTTTTCGCATTGATGATCCTGGCTTGAGATTGCAGCTTCACCAAATGCATGGTTTCAGTGAGTTCATCAAGCCCCACATAAACCAATTGATGACTCACCAACACGCTATACGCCTCTGAAAGACCCGCTTTGGCTTTGGCTGCCAAATTTAGCGGGGCTAGGGAGATATCGCCCCGAGATTCAAATTCGTCATGCAATAAGGCTAGGTTGAAGGCGCCACCGGTACGATCTGTAAGCTCGTTGTAATTGGTTTCCACAGCCAGATGGCCGCCACCAAGTAAGCCGGGCAGCGAAGGCGAAATGCCTTCAATCACCGTTAACAGTTCCCCTTGGGGCGGTTCGAACAGTTCAAGTACCACCACCGTCACCGAGGATTGGCCGTTCATAAGCTTATCGAGCCGGGCTTCAAAATCCCCTTTGTTAAAATAGGCCACGACGTCAGTTTGTAAGGTGGAATCAACAAGAGTGTGGGTTACCTTGTGCTCACCAATAAGCTGCTTCACGTTGTTAATCATGGTCTCTTCGGGAATGTGCTCTTTAATGAAGGCCAGCATGTGCGGATCGTGCGCCTGATAATAGCTTTGCATACCCTTATACAAGGCCACCTGGGTTTGCCGTGCTTTTTCTTCTTGCGTAAAGCCAGATTGGGTGAGCTCGGCGTAGCCTTCTATTCTGACTTTGGTGCCGGCGTAAGTGGTTGCTGAAAAGGTGCTTAACAGCACCAGTAGCGCCATTAAAGCTGGCATGACTCATACGCCTTTTTTAACGCCTCAAATTGTTTGAAAAACGCCCGTTTTTGCTTGCGTTCAAACCCCTGCATTTTAAAAAAGGCCGTGGTATCAGAATAAATATCAGTATTGGATTTGTAGATTAACGATTGCAATTGCTCATCAAAGAGATTCCATTCATCAAAATCCGTAAGGGTGCTGGATGTGGGAATAGACTGGCCAAAACGTAGCGGTTGGCTAAAGATAAGAACATCCCCCCGTTCGAGGTTTTTATTCACCTTGAGGTGAGAAAAGGCGACGTAATAATTGGCTTCACCAGCCTTATTTTTACTAAAAGGGACTTTTTTAAACCCTCTGACGGTGTAATCCACTTTGTAATAGGGTTTAGGCAAAATTAAATTGTATGTTTGTTCGCCGCCAGAAAAACGCCCCTGCATGGTCAAAACAGACAAATCGGCATTATAGGGTTGCACCGCGATCCCTTGTGTTTCCGCCATGGCTTTGGTGAGTTGGTTGGCCACGTAACGCTTCAATACCGCCATATCATCGGTTTTAAATTTCTCAGGAATAACCTGTTTGGCTTTTTCTTCAATGGTCACTGAGGTAACAGCAAACTGGGTGAGGTTTGATTTGCCCGGCGGTGGCGCAGCGTGTAAATAATCCACAAAATGGGCAAGCAAGCTTGCAGATTGACCGCATACATTATTTGCTAACATATCTGCCACCCTGCGATGGATAACCGCCTCGGTGGGAGGTGCAGTGTCTACGTCTTTACAGCGCACAACAGGTAAAGTGTGCGTATGTACCAACTGTGAAGACTGCACATCGAAAATAAGCAATTGCCCTGAAAGCTGCACCCACCACGGATAGAGCCCTTGATTGTCGATGACCAGGCGTTCGGTGGATACCGTTTCGCTGTCTAGCAGCAAGGTGACGGCATATTTATAACCGTCATCTTTATCTAGGATGCTGGCGGTGAGGGTGAAGTTTTTTGGCGGCTTTTTTAAAATTGCCTGATAGAGGGCCCGATTGAGCTTTTCAGATTTAACAATCGATATGCTATAGGGGAAACGAACTGATAAATCCTTTTTTCCGCCCTGAAACGTAATACCCGCAAAGGCCACGGTTTCTTTAAATTCGTCATTGCCACTGGCATTTAAGGAAAGAGGTAGCCACACAACTAGCCACACGTACCTTAGAAATGACCTTAAACGCCATTGTTGTGGTAATTTTTGCTGCCATAACCTCTGATACATAACACCCATTGCCTAACCTGTCCTTTTGTTTGAGGCTATAAGAGTATTTGCTTTATTTTTTCTTAATGCTCAATCTATATTAACTTTAAAGACTGTGCAAATTTTGATCGTTTGGCGAGATTTTTAGTCTAACCATTTCTCCCAATGCAGCTTGTTGTCTTCCCAGCGCAATAACATGCCCCCACAATTATCAATGACTTGGCCTTTATCAAAACTCTGCGCCAAACAGGCCATGGCATCACCGTGGCTGATAATCATGACCCCCTTACAGGCATGTGTTGCAAACAAATGGGCAAAGGTTTGATAGAACCGGGCAGTGACCATGTTGGCACTTTCACCGCCGGTATTCGGCATAAGATCCGGGCGAGTATAGCGGTGCTTACGAAAGGCCTGATAATCGGGAAGTTCAGCGGTTTGCTTTCCCTGCCACGCCCCAAAATGGCGTTCACAAAAGCCCGGCAAGGTTAAACGGGGCTTGTTAAGGGTGGCGGCAATAATATCTGCCGTTTGCACTGCGCGCCCTAAATGGGAACTCACAATCATCTCCACCGGCCAGGATTTTGCTTTTTGAGCAAGCTGCTGCGCCTGTGCCTGCCCTTCCTCGGTAAGCGGGCTATCCAGTTGCCCTTGTAAAATTTTTGCTTTGTTCCACTGGGTTTGTCCGTGACGACACAAGTAAATCTGTTGCCCCATTGTTGTTCCTCATTAAATTGAAATTAGTGGTGTAAAACTTTGATAAATGACTGCCAGATTAAGTACACTTAGTCACCTTAACGTCCACCTATCAATAAGATTAAGTGCCCGGTGACACAGAAACAATCTACCCATAACCGCTGGATCAATGCCGCAACCACTGCCGCCGTTTGTGTCGCACTTTTATTATGCGCCGTGAAAATAGCAGGGTGGCTTATTACAGGTTCAACGGCAATATTAGGATCGCTAGCCGACAGTTGTATTGATTTACTCGCCAGTGTGGCTGCTGCATTGGCCGCGCGATTTGCGGCTATCAAACCCGATGCTAACCATAAATATGGGCACAATAAAGCAGAAGCCTTATTTGCCCTCACTCAGGTTGTGTTGATCAGTGTGTCTGCTGCGCTGGTGCTCTGGGAATCCACCCACCGTTTACTCACGCCGCAACCGGTTTACGACCCCCATATTGCCATGGGCACACTCGTATTTGCCCTACTTGCCACCCTTGGTTTGGTTAGCTTTCAAACCTATGCGCTGAAAAAAACCGATTCGTTGATTGTAAAATCTGATCGCGCCCACTATTTGGGTGATGTGATGGCCCTTACCGGCGCATTGGCCGCGGTGGTTATTGGTGAAACTTACGGTATTCCCCGGCTCGATGCAATTGCTGGGCTGGTGATGGGACTCTTTTTAGCCCGCGCCGCTTGGCAAGTGGGTAAATGCGCCATTCCTGAGTTGATGGACGAAGAACTGCCCGAAGAAGACAGGCAAAAAATACTCGCAATCTTAGAACAAAATAAAGAAATTTTAGGTTATCATGCCCTACGTACCCGACGGGCAGGCTCAAAGCGCTTTATTCAGCTGGATATTCTACTTACCGCCTCGTTATCCTTTCGTCAGGCCCATAAAATCACTGATGATCTCGAACTTGCGCTAGAAGCCGCATTTGCCGACACCGATGTAATTGTGCATGCCGATCCTGCCGGTGAAGCCAGACTCGAACGCCGGGGACGAGAAGAAGCCGCTTTCACAAAACAAACGGATACCGAGCATAACGCATCCTGACATCTACCGTTTAATTTATCATCGTCATCCTTAGAGAGTTTCCATCATGGCTTTCTTATTTAGCAAACTTGTTGCGTTCTTTTTAGGTACCTTTACCTGCTTTGTGCTGCATCAAGAATTTCAGGTTCCCGTTGTACTGGCCGGAGCCATCACCGGATTAGCCGGGAGTTTCTGGCATTATCCCAAACGCTTTGACCCTCATCCTCAGGCGGCGGTGTATGCGGGCGCATTTGCCGGAATGTGCTCTGCTCAGCTCATTGGTGGCTACGTAGAGTTAGCCGCGGTAGCAGCATTAGGTGCGGTACTTTATACCCTTAGCCGCCCTTTATTTCATGGCTTTGGCGGGCGCTTAGGCACCATTTCCTTTATTGCCGTTGCCTTGGTACTACTGATAAAAGGCTTCGTATGATTGAACTATTTACGGTAATTGTGTCGGTTATCAGTGCAATGAGCACCTACAAGCTGGCACAGTTTTCTTCCTTTAATGCCATACGTGCATCCAGTACGCTTACTATTGTGTCCTATGCGGTGACATATGTGGTGCAGGTTGACGCCGCCTATTGGTCATTGGTTTTCTTTGGTGCCAGCTTTGTGGGCATGAGTACACCGAAAAAATTTGGTTATACCTCGATGGCGGTTTCCGGTGGGTGTTTTGGAGGTATGTATCTTTTAATTGCGCCGTACATTGACGGCATTGGCGGCGCATTAGGCAGCAGCGCCTTTTTAGCCGTGTGTATATCCCATGTGGGAATATTGCTAAAAGAGCGCCATATGAAAACCCAACCAGTCGATTAACCTCTTTTATTTAAAAAGAATAAAGGCTTGTGTTACGTAAGATTTTGAACATTAAATAGGCTATAAGCCAAAACCATGAAGCCAAAGGGGAGAAATTAACACTTTTGCAACAGAAATCGCGCTAAACATTCTAAATAATTAATTTGAATCAATAATCTAAGTACTTTAGTCTTTGCCACTCTTGTTGCGCGCATTCCCACCAAAGCGACAAAATAGTGGGTCTAGCGGTGAATTTTTAACGGATCAAATAGAGTAATTATGAAGGTTTTTCTTCTCGATTGGTTAAGCACCATATTTTTCTGGGGCGCGGCATTTTATTTCTGTTTTATTGGCACCGAAGTTGGCCTTAAATACTGGAAAAGAAAGCTCGTCGTTGGTGTGCCCTTCTTCCTTTTATTTGTTTTTTTGGTTCAAGCCTTTGGCGTACCCCGTTACTTTGTTTATGATCATGTGGAACCCAAAGTCATCGAGGGCAAAGCCTATTACCCTGCGGTCAAAAATCATCTCATCTTTCAGGGGCCGGCGTTCAAAGAATATGGCGTGATCAACCAAGATCTCACCGAATTTCAGAAAAACGAAAGCTATTTTAATGCCTTTTCTGTAGCGCCTCTTGAAGACTATCCTTCGGTGCAGGGCATTAAGCGATGGGCAAACGAACTCATTTTGTTGGCTTATTTTGTACTGTGGCTGTTACTGCTGAATAAAATGCAAAACGCCAGTGCTGCCAGCGCCCTTTATAAAAATGCTCGAAAAATGGGGCGTCTGGAGGGATATCAGGCTTACCTCGATGCGTCACATCCCATACGCTTTTTACAACCCATAAGAAGGCACAATGCCAAACGTCATTTCAGTGAAATACGGCAGGTTTATATCCAATCGTTGCACAGGATACTCAACAGCCTCTCTTTAGGCGCCAATGAACAGTCTGCTGCCTTTATAAGCTATATATCCCAAAAGCTTGAAGAATCGATAAACCCCTGGCCCTCCATTAATGTAGAAGGGAAAATTGACGATATCACCACCAGCCAAGACGCAGCATTGCACGAATCAGGTGTTGATCTTAAGCGCGACCACTACAAACCGTCTGATACCGACTTAAGTGAAGCGCTAAGCAATAGCCTAACCCGCACCCTTAACCTGTTTTTACCCGAAGCGTTTTTACAGCAAGAAAGCGATCCGCACGATGCCACCATTGCGCTAAGCTGCCCTTTAACCATGCGGGCCCAGATGCAATGCGAACTGAAAGATTCCAATAAAAAAATCACCCTAGTTGCTGTGGCTGGCAAGGAAGAGCCGGATAGCATTCGACCTGTACTTCCCTTAAGCAAAGTCATTAGTCCCTTCCCAGCGAAGATATATCAGCACGGGCAAGACAAAAATATAAAACTGTGTGCAAATACACTGGCTCAATTGGTGGTAAATGATGCCTTGTTTACCAACACCAAAATGGTGGATATCAGCAATGAAGATGAAAAAGCCCTACAGGATGAATTAGCGCATATTAAAGCGCGACAAATCCCCTTGTTTGACGCCATTCTCCGTGAATATAAAACCACAGCTAAAGGGGCGTTACTTGCCGAAAGCATCAATGCCGCCATTAAACACAATGAAGCCCAATTTGACAGTTTAGTGGCAGATCTACATCAATTGATTGGCGAAAATACCAATTTATACGCTGACTTTGTAGCCCAAGAGGTAGTTAGTGGCCTGCATGAAGGGCTAGTGGAGGTTGTCAGTGAATAAGTTAACTCGGCTTAGCCTTTGGGCATTCGTTTCGCTTTTACTCTTATCGTGCTCAAAAAACGACACGTTGTGGGATATTGCAAATGAAGAAGGAGTTGCTTCCGCAACAAGTTGGGGCGTAGATCCACTATTGGAGTATGTAAAACTCGATTACCTGCTTTCACTGATAGAAGAAAACCGCGTTCATAGTGCAACGGCGGGCAGAGGTGTGATGTTAAGGATCAAGCACTGGCAAAACAATATGGAGCTTTCAATAGCGCCGGTAGACGGTGTGGGTAAAAAACGCAGAGTCTATGAAACCATTCATGTATTTCCCGGTACCTATACCATCACCTCCGATAAAGGGGCGGCATCGTTAACACTGACCCTTAATCAAGATTCCACGCTGAATTATTTTGCTCTTGCCAAAAAGCTGCAAGCAGATAGCAACAAGGGGCTAGGCAGATTAACGCTTACCATCACCCCAGAGGATGCCCAGGTTGTCATTTATGGTACGCCGCAAAAATACCATGACGGGGTAAAACTGCCCGAAGGACAATTCAAAATAAAAGTATACAAAGCCGGATATGAGGATTTTCTATCCACGGTGGTTATTAATGACAATGCCTTAACCACTAAAACCATTTCCTTAAAGAAAAAGCCATCGTTGCCTCACTCAGATAACAAGGGTGGCGAAGACAATGTCGAGACAATTCCAGTTACCGGTGCACCCCAACCGGCATCAGACACCGATGAAAAGGTGATCACCGGACAGTTAGAGGTGTTGCCGCAACGAGACGATGTGACCTACTTAATCACATCGGCATCCGGTGAACAATTCCCGTTTTCTCCTACCCGACAATTGCCCGTTGGTGACTACAGCGTGACAGCAAAACGAAGCGATAACGGTGAGGTGTTGAGTACCAAACAGGTTACTATTAGCGAAAATGAACCCCAGTCGGTGGAATTCGACATCCCCGAGCCACCGTATCAATACGAATTGGATACCCTATTAAGCTTTAAAACCCAGTTTTTGTATCGACAACGCGCGGTGATCCATTTAACGCCTAAAACCGGCGACATAATCACCTTTCAGGAACGCATAGGCCGACACGGGTTAGAAATCGAAACGCCGTTGCTTAACGGTGAATATGAAGCCGAACTGCACGCAAAAGGCGTAAAATACGAATTGGGAACCATCACCATTTCAAAAGCGAAGAGTAACAAGTTTGAGTTTGTATTGAAGTAGATCGCGGCGCTAAGGTAGCCACTGACAACGAAGCCGCTTTCCTTAGATGAGTTCACCGCCATAGTAGCCGCGGCACAATAAGGGATTGGTACAATTCCAGTCCCCCACTATCATATTGTTAATGACTTGAAATTGGGCACCTTGCTGCCCCTGTTAGATACTATTTCCCCTCGTCATCACCGGTCTCCATTTTGGATCCCCAAAACCGAAAACATGCATCCAGAGTTAACGTATTGATAGACTGGTTGGAAGCCATTTTTCAATAGCTACAACGAGATCTTAAGACTGAATGTAATTTTTTTAAAATTTTGCCTGTGTCATTGAACTTCTTTTCCTCTTCTGGGGGTCTATTTCCTTTTCTCGGCTCCCCTAGGCTTTTTATAGGCTACTCGTGGTGGCCTGACGACACACTTCTACACTGGAAATTGAAAGGCTCAATATGCATAACTTAACCATTCGACATAAATTATTTGCAGGCTTTGGTTTAGTGCTATTGATGATGATCTCCCTCGTCGTTATTGGTATTCAGAATGTGAATTATATCGATGAGACATTAACCGAAATATCCGATATTAATTCTGTTAAACAACGTTATGGGATTAACTTTCGCGGTAGTGTGCACGATCGTTCTGTCGATATCCGTGACGTCGTATTAACCATCACTAGCGCTGAAATAGAGGAATTAGAACGCAATATCAATTCCCTGGAAGCCTTTTATCAGGAGTCGGAGCAAGCCATGCAAGAGATGATTGATTCTGGCGTTCCGTTCACACCAGAAGAGATGAACATCTTATCTGCTATCGCTGCGGTTAAACAAAAAACCACGCCGCAAATTGAGCAAATTATTACCCTTATGCGGCAAGGTAACCAGTCACAAGCCCGCTCGTTGTTAGCCACAGAGGTGGCGGTGGATTTTAAGCTGTGGTTAGAAGCGATTAATGAATTTATCGATTACCAGGAAGAGATGAATAAAATCGCCACACCCAAGGCCCGGGAAGTGGCGGGCAATTTTCAGTTTTTAATGCTCATTATTACCACTATCGCCATAGTGATTGGCATCGGCGTCACGCTATTAATTAGCCGTAATTTAACGAACCAATTAGGCGCAGAGCCTTCTGACGCCGCCAGCGCATTAGCCAATATGAGCATGGGCGATTTAAATACCTCATTTGCGCATTATCGCTCTGACAGCTTGATGGGATCAGTGGTCACCATGAGGGAGAAATTGCGCGGAATTGTGGCCAGCATCCTTAATGGTGCGACTGAACTTGCCGCGCAGACTCAACAAGTCTCCGTGGGGTCCGGGCAGGTATACTCCTCAGCGCAAATACAAGCTAAGTTAACCAATGAAACCACCCAAAACCTCGAAACTATGCGCCACGGACTGGCATCTGTGTCTGAATCTATGTCTCAGTCTAAAAGCAATTCGGCCTCCACATCAAACTTTGCCCAAATGGGCAAAGATAAAATTGAAGAAAGCGCCCGTGAAATGGATTTGATTGCCAGTACCGTTGCTAAAACCGTTGCGCAAATAAAACAACTGGAAGACAAAACAAAAGAAATTGGCAGTATTGTGAGCGTGATAGTCAGCATCTCGGATCAAACCAACTTACTCGCCCTGAATGCAGCCATTGAAGCGGCTAGAGCAGGCGAACGGGGTCGTGGATTTGCCGTTGTCGCCGATGAAGTGAGAAACTTGTCTTTACGCACAGGGGAAGCCACCCAGCAAATAGAAAAAATGATAAACGAAGTGCAAAAGGAAACCGCCGCATCGGTACTGGCGATGGAAGAAACCCAGCCTTTGGTGGAAAATGGCCGCGCCCTAACCATTGAAACCATAGATTTACTTCAAAATATCGAAAAACAGGCAGCCGACACGTTACACAACGTGCAAGACGTTGCCGGTGCCACCATCCAGCAAGTGGCATTTATTGAAAAAATTTCAAGCTCCATGACAGAAATTAACACCATGTCGGCAGAATCCATCACGGCCTTGCAGCTAAACAATGAGATAACCCAATCACTGAATGCCCTATCTCAGGAACTAAAATCAACGGTGAATTTCTTTAAAATTAATTAAGCCCAAATCAACTTAACGACGCCTTTCTACAAAACATGATGGGCGTTAACCTGAGCTAGACTCCCCCATAACAAAACCACCTTAAGTACAGTATTTTAAAATTTTTTATCGCATAAAGTGAATGGTGCCAATGTTGGCGAGTGAATTAGTAAATGGAAAAACTATGCGATTAATTCAAAAAGATGAGTTAGAGAATATAAACGGTGGAATTCTACCAGCCATTGCCGCTGGTATAGCTGCGCCTATATTTATGAGGCTATTGGAGGCAAAAAAGGGATTGATGAGTACTTCGCTAATGGCTGGGCTTCGACTAAGTCATCAATAAACTATTGGTTCCGATAAGTGCATATAAAAAGCACAATTAGTGTCCGAGCAATTCATATCATCTTGGCACTCATATTTTTCGTTGTTGGGTATGTTTACGATGAGTATCGCCCTGCCATGACATTCTGGTTTAGTGGCAATATACCCAACATCTATGCGGTTATTATCACCTGTGCTCTGATCGGTGCGGCGTATAACAAACATCAAATAAAAAATGTGGTCGACGTCACTATTGGGCTCATTGGCTATGAAGTGTTACAGCTTTGGCTTCCAGAGCGAACATTTGACCTATGGGATATTGCTGCCTGCGTGGTGGGCTTATTGTGCTACCTAGTTATGGCAAGATTGTTTTTTCAGTGGTCAGCATAAAGGGGCTAGATATGTTGCTGGGAGCTGCCATGCTGGCTATGTATAGGCTATGGGCAGCTGTGTACGTGAGTGGGACCTTGGTGCTATGCATTTTCCACCCTATTGATCAGTAGATTGACATGAAAATCATCTACACACAGTGATGCCAATGCAGACATATAGACAGCAATTAGGTAATAAAAAACTTTTTTAATAATGACTTACTTAAAAATAAATACAAGGTCGCACCATCAACGTCATGACCTTGACGGCGGACTTAACACACTAGCTAGGGAGTGGCGACTTTGAATTTTCGCGTTATCCCAATCAAGAGTAATAATTGCAATAGAAGCGCCATCACAATAATTCCCTGATGTTCATAAATACCCGCCACTAAAAAGCTCACCACAGCAATACCACCATTCATTAAGGCATAAGGTAATTGGGTACGAAAATGCTCAAATTGATTACAATTGGAGCCTGTGGCCGACAAGATAGTAGTTTCAGAAATAGGCGAGCAATGATCGCCAAATAGCCCGCCGGATAACACAGCGCCCATACTGACAAATAAAGCCGCATCAATGGCAAAGGCCGTTGGGATCACCAAGGGCAACATAATCGCAAAAGTACCCCAAGAGGATCCTGTGGCAAAGGAAATAATGGCAGAAAATACGAAAGCAACGGCAGGCAATAACCAAGATGGAAAGCCACGCTGAGCTTGTTCGGCAATATACTGGGCTGTTCCTAGCTCTTTACCTAAACTACTCAGCGTCCAAGCAAGCACAAGTATAATAGTCACCTGCATCATATTACTCATACCATTTAAATACACGCCTATGCCATTATTTAAACTCCGCACCTTATACCAGGCCATTAATCCAATAAGAGTGACAGCTGCCAAAAAATAGGCACTAGATAACGCCGCTCGAAACACCGACCCTGGCACACTGTTAAACGGAAACCCTAAAGGCACCAGCATAATCCCAAGCACAGCGGCCATCACAAACAAGGGGCCAAAAACAAAAGATGCCCTAGCGTTCTTATGGGAAAAAGGCGTGATGAAAGCCGGATCGTTACTGCGCTCTTGGGTCGCGGCTGTTTTACACTTATATTCAGCGTCTGCCATAGGACCAAAGTCTGCTTTACGCCATACCAGAATAGGCACCACCGCGATGGCTAAAATGGCATAAAACTGAAAGGGGATGGTATAGAAAAAGGCATCCCACGCTGATATGTTCTGCGCGGCGGCATCAAATTCTTTTTGCATCAAGCCCATGATATATATTCCCCAACCAATAAAGGGAATTAAGATGGCTACCGGCGATGCCGTGGAATCGATAATAAAGGCCAGTTTTTGTCGTGATACCTGTAATTTATCAAATAAAGGCCGAAATACGGGACCAACAATTAAGGGGGTTCCAAGATCGGAGTAAAAAATAAATATTCCACCACACCAAGCGGCAATTTGAGCCCGAGCGCGACTGCTGATCCAAGTCATAATTTTACTGGCAAAGGCTGGGCCGCCACCGGATTTTTCCATTAAGGCAACAAAGCCGCCAATAAATACCATAAGGACAATCACCCCGGCATTGTAACTATCGGTTAAGGTTCCAACCAAATAGGTTTTAACCAATATCGACAACACGGTAAAAGGGTTGAACCCACTTAACATGACGACCGCAGCCACCACTCCAGTAAACAAACCAATGATAACGTTACGTGTATAAAGAGATAAAATCAGAGTGAATACGATGGGTAACAAAGAGGTTATATCTGGACTTGGCAAAATTACATTTCCTTGCAATAAAAGAATAAAAACAAATTAAAAGCGTAAAACCGATTTAGCGGCCAGAAGGAAACGATGGCCGCCATCTGATTAAGTAAAACAAAGGTCCACACAAGTTAGCTAGGGAAACTGCGAATAAGTTCTGCAATTTAGTTCTTGAGCAAGGCTTTGCACTCGCCGTTTTATTTTTGAACTCTAAATTCTCAATTTCGGCCAATATCCACTACCGTTTTAGGCCAAATTTCCCCCTTATTCCGGGTTATTCCCGGATGTCAGGCAGAGCTTGGCTGTCGTCGTAGCATTTGGTCTACTTTAAACAGGTTCGCCAAGGTGAATAGCATGGCTAACTGTGGATCATTTTTCATCAGTTCTTTATAGCGTGCTTTTATAAAGACGAACTGACATTTGATGATGCGGAACGAATGCGCTACCTTTGCCCGGATACTGGCTTTTAAGTATTCGATGTTAATGGCCGTTTTGTTTTTGCGGAGATGCTTCTTCAGTGCGCGGACTTTGCCGGGACCCTCAGCAATCAGCCATTCTACATCCGTACCTTCAAGTTCTTCTCGCTTCTCTGCGCCTTGCTATCCGGCATCGCCAGAGATGAATTCCTCGTCGCCGTACAACAATTTTTTCAACTGATTCAGATCATGCTCGTTGGCGGCGGTGGTTACCCGTGTATGGGTGAGACCGCGCTTGGCATCCACACCAAAAATATGGGCTTTCATGCCGAAGTACCATTCATTGCCTTGCTCATGGGCGGTAATGGCTGTGATTTACTATGTAGCTATGATCTCACATCAGGGACTTATTCGCATCTTCCCTAGAGTGCATCAAACCTGTATTTTAGTCCAATTTTTGCACGTACAGGGTGGTATTTTGGCTCACATTTTCGCAAAGTACTTCCATCCAGTTTAGATGAGAAGACAGAACAAAATGGAAAAATACATTATGCATAAATTAAAGATATTCAAAAAGTAAGCGCTGCTGAAGTCACTGCAGAATATGGTATTGCAGGGCGAAAGTGGTGCGCTAGCTGGTGGCGGCTTTGGAGGTACAGTAGATGGTGTTTTAGGTGGACTTCCCGGTGCGTTGGTAATTGGTGGTATGGGGGCCGGTATCGGTTTTATTTCTGGCTTAGTTTCTTATGCGCTTAGGTAATGTGTCTTTTTGGGGATAAAAAGTTGATGGCTCGCTCTGTATTGAACGCATTGTGTTGGGCACTAATACTTAGCTTACTGCCATTTAGCTATTTTTCTTTGGTGTTAGGTTCATATTTAGGGCTATTGGCGGTGCCTTTCTTTTACGTTATCGTAAAATTGCAACCGTATATTTTTACCAAAGACGGGGATTATTATTTTCGTAATAAACCCTTTAAAAAGCCCCAAAATGTGCTTGCTTTGAAAAGCATTAACGACCTCGATATCGTTTTTGACTCTCAAGATAATATTAGGTCAGTATGGCATACCATTAAACAAATCCAAGTAAATCGTCGGTTCTCAACCTAATCACCCTATTAATGTTGTTGCGTTACGTCTAAAAATTAAGAATCTGATTCATTTTTAACCGCGAATAAATCGTTCTCATGTATATCTATAGCATCGCCATTCTCAAATTCTACGGCATATTCTGCGCCTTGCTATCCGGCATCGCCAGAGATGAATTTCTCATCGCCGTACAACCGTTTTTTCAACTGATTCAGATCATGCTCGTTGGCGGCGGTGGTTACCCGTGTATGGGTGAGACCGCGCTTGGCATCCACACCAAAAATATGGTTTTTTATGCCGAAGTACCATTCATTGCCTTGCTCATGGGCGGTAATGGCTGTGATTTACTATGTAGCTATGATCTCACATCAAGGACTTGTTCGCATCTTCCCTAAGTCCTCATGCTTACCACGTTCTCGCCAATAAACTGGATCCGCTGATAATCAAATTACTACAACCAAAGGCCGAAGCTGTAAATTAAAAGTAGTGTTAGGGGCGGCAGCGAGAGCCTGCTCAGCATGAATCGCTAGCTCTAAAAAAGATAAGCTCATGCTCTTCAAGGAAAGAAAAAACGCGTTTTTAACCTTTGTCTAATCTCACGCAAAAAAGTGATCCGCTGTAAATAGCGAAATCACTTTTCAACTTTATTTAAGACTTCCCATGTATTATTTAGCAACCTGTAGTGGCACAGTACGTGCGCCACCACATTACCCCTACTCCACCGTCACCGATTTCGCTAAATTACGGGGCTGGTCTACATCTGTGCCTTTTATTAGTGCCACGTAGTACGACAACAACTGTAACGGCAAGGTGTACACAATAGGGGCAATGGGTGATGCACAGTGCGGTACATTGATCACCCGCATGGTGTCATCGCTGGCAAAGTTAGCATCGCCGTCGGCAAACACATACATGATGCCACCACGGGCCCGTACTTCTTCCACGTTAGATTTTAACTTTTCGAGCAACTCGTTATTCGGTGCCACCACAATCACGGGCATTTCTTCGTCAATAAGCGCCAAAGGACCATGCTTTAATTCACCTGATGCGTAAGCTTCAGCATGAATGTAAGAGATTTCTTTGAGCTTTAATGCCCCTTCCATGGCAATGGGGTATTGATCGCCACGGCCTAGGAACAAGGAATGGTGTTTATCGGCAAATTCTTCGGCTAAATCTTCAATGCCTTGGGTAATGGCCAGAGTTTCTTCTAACTTCGCCGGTAAGCTGTGCAGGGCATTTACAATTTCACTACGATCTTCATCGCTAATGCCGTTATGCTCGCCCAGTGCCAGTGTCAGCATTAAAAATGCTGTCAGCTGAGTGGTGAAGGCCTTTGTTGAGGCCACGCCTATTTCCGCCCCCGCTCGGGTCATAAAGGAAAGTTCAGATTCCCGTACTAACGATGAACCGGGCACGTTACATATGGCCAAACTCGACATATAGCCCAATTCTTTTGCCAAGCGCAAGGCGGCTAGTGTATCGGCGGTTTCCCCAGACTGGGAAATGGTCACCAGCAAGCTGTTTTCGTACACCACTGATTTACGGTATCTAAATTCTGAGGCAATCTCCACGTTGCAAGACACATTGGCGTACTGCTCAAGCCAATAGCGGGCAGTCATTCCAGCATGGTAACTGGTACCGCAGGCAATAATTTGTACGTGTTTTACTTTGGCCAGTATGGCGTCGGCACCCGCACCAAAAATCCCGGGCACCAAGCCTTGCTCATCCACCCGCTGTTGCAAGGTATTGCGCACTACCGTTGGCTGCTCGTGAATTTCTTTTAGCATGTAATGGCGATAACCGGCTTTGTCTCCTGCATCATGCTCGATATTGGATTCCACCACTTCCCGCTCTACGGGGTTGCCATTCACATCAAAAATGCTAACCGAGCGGCGGGTGATTTCTGCCACGTCGCCTTCTTCTAGGAAAATAAAGCGACGGGTAACCGGTAATAAGGCCATTTGATCAGAAGCAATAAAGTTTTCGCCCAGTCCCAGTCCAATCACCAGCGGACTACCAGAGCGAGCCACCACTACGCGAGAAGGATCTTCACTGTCCATGATCACCGTACCGTAAGCCCCATGAAATTGTGACACGCTGTTTTGTACCGCCTTTAACAAGGACACGCCTTTTTGCAATTCGGCATGCACGGTATGGGCAATAGTTTCCGTATCCGTATCACTATCGAAGGTATAGCCTTGCTCTGTTAACGCTGCGCGCAATGCCAAATAGTTTTCAATAATGCCATTGTGCACCACCGAAATTCGTTCGTTAGAGCAATGGGGGTGAGCATTGTATTCGGTTACGCCACCGTGGGTGGCCCAACGGGTGTGGGCGATGCCCGTCGATCCTAATGCTTCATGTTCAGCCACGGCGTCGGCTAGCGCTTGCACCTTGCCGGTTTTACGCAATCGAGTTAGGGTGCCATTGGGCTGCAACAGCGCCACACCGGCAGAATCATAGCCACGGTATTCCAGACGCTTTAAGCCTTCCAGTAAGATTTCGACAACGTTGCGCTCTGCCACCGCGCCTACAATTCCACACATGGTTAATCTCCGTTTAACGGCGCTATCTTTACCGAAACGCCTTTGTCTTCAAGTTGTTGTTTGGTGTTCTCATCAATACGGTTATCAGTAACCAGAACATCGATATTGTCCCATGCCAGCTCTAAATTCGGCATGCGATGAAAAAATTTGTCAGACTCGGCTAAAATCACCACCTTGCGGGCGACCTCAGCCATGGCTTGGGATAACCCAGTCAGTTCATTAAATGTGGTTGAGCCACGGCTTACATCCAGCCCCGAGGCACCGATAAAAGCAACATCAAAACTGTAGGCCGTTATCATATTTTTTGCCATTTCGCCCTGAAAGGACTGGGAATGGGCGTCCCAGGTTCCGCCGGTCATCAAAACCGTGGGCTCATTCTCTGCCGAGGTTAGTGCACCGGCAATGCTTAGCGAATTGGTTAACACCACCAGCTTTTGCTGATGTAAAAAAGGCAATAACGCAGCGGTGGTGTTACCATTATCAAGGATCAATTTCGTACCGTCAGACACAAATTGTGCGGCTTCTTGGGCGATGGCGATTTTTCGCGCCGTCACAGTAGAAAGCGGTGTATTGTGCTTTGTTTCAGCCGACGGCAACGGTGCTGCGCCGCCAAACTCCCGAAGGACCCTTTTTTCAGCGGCCAATGCGGCTAAGTCTTTACGGATGGTAACCTGTGAGGTGCCAAACCGTGAGGCCATTTCATCCACATGAACATGACCGGCCTGATTCACCCATTCTACGATGTCATTTCTGCGTTGCTGGGTATTTCGCTTTTGCATTTCGAAACTTCTTGATTACGAACCGAAACAAATAAAGCATCAAAAGTTACGATGCGCAAGTTTTTTTAGTTATTTTCGTTCATATCTAGGTATACAGGCAGAGCTTTACCTGTTTCGGCACTTTCCAACGCTAATTCGATAAGTTGAATAACGGGAATGACCGATTTTCCATCAGCGGGGGCTTCGCTGCCTTCTGAGATTGCCCCAGCCAGCCCATGATAAAATTGCAGATAATCCCCTTTTTGTGTGCTAATTGTTTGTAAACACTCACCGTTACTCAATTGCCCATTTTGATCGCTGGGAGTTTCTCCCCATTGGCTGTCATCAAAAGTGAGTCCTTGCTTTAACTGATTTTCCTGTGGATCTAAACCGTATTTTCGATAGCTTCCCTGGTCTCCTTGTACCTCAAAGCGCAACGTCTGATGCCCCTGAAACGGGGAGCTTCCAAGCACTACCGTAATGCCGTTGTAAAACAGGGTAATATCGAAGCTATCATGGCTTTGCCCGCCATCACGTAAGGTTTGCACCACGGCCTGCACCTG
The DNA here is from genome assembly GCF_036697315.1 of Alteromonas sp. 14N.309.X.WAT.G.H12. NCBI lineage: Bacteria > Pseudomonadati > Pseudomonadota > Gammaproteobacteria > Alteromonadales > Alteromonadaceae > Alteromonas > Alteromonas sp. 14N.309.X.WAT.G.H12. The sequence goes on along the minus strand of NZ_JBAHZB010000018.1, from coordinate 13,758 downwards.
TTTTGGCACACCGAATAACTGCACAGCTTGATCCACAAGATGGGGGCCAAGATCCCATAAAATACCTGCGCCGGGACCGGCGTTTTCTCGCCAACGATCCCGGGATCTGGGTCTAAAACGGTCAAAACGGGAAGCAAAACGTTTTACATTACCTAGCTGATTTTCTGCAATCAGCTTTTTCACGGTAAGAAAATCACCGTCAAAACGCCGGTTTTGGTACACGCTCAAAATACGTTGTTTTTCTTTGGCTAAAGACACCAAGGCTTTCGCTTCTTCGCTACTTAGCGTAAAGGGCTTTTCCACCAACACATGACAGCCAAATATCAGGGCTTGTCTGGCCTGCATGGCATGTAGCACATTCGGTGTGGTGATCACCACGAGATCAACCGTTGCTGCCTCTAATGCTTTTGTCATCGACGAATACACGGGCACGTCAGGCAGAACATCGGCCACGGCGGCAGGTCGTGAAGACACCACGCCCACAAGTTCAAAAGCATTCATAAACTGAAGAAAAGGAAGGTGGAAGGTTTTGGCAGAAAAGCCAAAGCCCACCAAAAGGGTTCTAATCATTAAGGTGTCGCCTGTCTTAAAGAAAAGCGACACATTAACCTATTGCGTCGCGTTCAACAAAAGCCACAACCCTCGCGCCCTTATTTTTTAGTTGGGCGAGGCCAGTTGGCAATGGTGCGCTGGCGCGCTCGGGCAATGGTAAGGGCATTATCTTCAACTTCACTGGTGACCGTTGAACCCGCGCCTACCGTAGCATTGTCTCCAATTTTTACCGGTGCCACTAACGAAGAGTTCGAACCAATAAACGCATTGGCTCCAATAGACGTTTTGGACTTATTCACGCCATCGTAGTTACAGGTAATGGTACCGGCACCGATATTGGCCCCCGCGCCCACTTCCGCATCACCTAAATACGTAAGGTGGTTGGCTTTAGCGCCTTCCCCCAAAATGGCTTTTTTCATCTCGACAAAGTTGCCGACTTTGGCTCGCGATTGCATAACCGCCCCCGGACGCAAACGGGCATATGGCCCAACGGTACAGGCTTCGCCCACGGTAGCCTCTTCAATGATGGAGTTAGCTTCAATCACTACGTTATCGGCAATGGTACAATTGGTCAGTATACAATTTGGTCCGATGCGTACGTTGTTGCCGATTTTCACGTCGCCGTTCAGTACCACATTGATATCGATGGAAACATCCTTGCCTGTGACCACGTTACCGCGAAGATCAAAGCGAGCAGGATCTGCCAGGGTTACTCCTTCCATCATCAAGGCATGGGCTTGTCGTGCCTGCAAGGCCCGTTCTAGAGCGGCTAACTGTGCTCGGTTGTTAATGCCTTCAACTTCGCTGGCGGTATCTGGGTGGGCAGCTTGAATGGTTTTCCCTTCTGCTGCGGCCATGGCAATAACATCGGTAAGATAATATTCGCCTTGTGCGTTATCGTTACTTAGGTTGCCCAGCCAGCGTTTTAGATCCGCACCGGACATCATCATCATACCGGTATTAATTTCTTTAATCTGGCGCTGGGCATCGGTGGCGTCTTTATGTTCCACAATGGCTTTAATGTTATCGCCTTCTCTCACGATTCTTCCCATGCCGGTCGGATCATCAAGTTCAACGGTAAGCAACGCCAAATCACAATTGGCTTTCACTGCCGCTAAACGGGCCAGGGTTTCAGCTTGAATAAGCGGCGCATCGCCTACCAAAATCAGCACATCTTCTTTTTCATCGATGTAAGGGATAGCCTGTTGTACCGCATGACCGGTGCCTAATTGTTCTGATTGCAAGCACCAGTTTAAGTTATTGCCGGTAAGGGCGGCTTTAAGCTGCTCTCCACCATGACCGTAGACAAGGTGTACCGCACTTGCCTGCAAGGATTCCACGGTGTTGATGACGCGCTGGACCATAGGAATGCCACCAATAGGATGCAAAACCTTAGGTAACGAAGATTTCATTCTTGTGCCCTTACCTGCTGCAAGAACAATGACAGAGAAAGCCATGTATTTTCCTTAATAAAAAATGCTAAACACCGATGTTATTCTGCTAGTGTAACTAAGCCGATATAACAAGTCAGCGCATCGACAAGTAAAAATGCATTTTATATTCTTATTCTTTTGTCTGGGTAGTAGTTTAAATGGCGAAAAGGTATACTTAGTGCTCATTAGGAATCTTTCACACATGCTTACAAAGCTAGGGAGAGCAAGTAGTTCGTGAAAACATTTCGAACCCTACATAGAAGTATTTTATTACTGTTTGCAGTGGTGGTTGTCGCTATTGTAACCCTCGTCCATTTTAGTGTTAATACCATTGTGGCAGAGCAAAGCCGTGCCCAACAGCAATCCTTGTCTCCCGCTATCTCATTAATTGTTAATCAGCTACTCAAGCCGTTACACATCTCCGAAGCACTGGGGAAGTCACAAGAACTTGTAGAGCTAATGAACTCCCCCACCGTTGATAAAGATCGCATATTTTCCACCCTTACCCGTCTACAAGATGAGTTTGACTTGTATTTTTTTATTGCCAGAGAACACGATCGCATGCAATACAACTCTGACGGCACGTCTTTGCCGCTGGTAAAAGGGGATGTAAGCTGGTATTTCAAATATAAAGATCGTCCCGAAGATGCGGTAGCAGATATTGGGAAATGGGAAGATACCCACTTTTATATCGATATTAAGATTTATAACGAAGATAACGAATTTTTAGGCTTCTTTGGCATCGGCAAAAGCTTAGCCAGCTTCATCAGCATCTTCGACTCGTACAAACAGCAGTACGGTTACGACTTTCTGTTTGTTGATGAAAATGGCGATATTATGCTGTCTTCTGATGCCAATTTAATGGCGTCCTATTCGGATTTTACCAACTTGTCTGAATTACCCTGGTACGCCAGTTTACCGGCAGATGTTCGTGATCAGCGCGCCCTCAACAACCGGTTGGTCACCATCAATCAGCAGGAATACCTCATTGCCGAAGTGAAACTAAACCAGTTTAACTGGACTGTCTTCCTGCTTAGTCCCCTGGATAAACGCAAAGCTGAAATTTCCAAGGCCTTTGTGATCAGTGTGGTCACGCTGCTGGTGGTCGTCTTTTCATTATTTATGATGATTTATCATCTGCTGTATTACTTCCGCAAAGACATGCAACCCGATTTGGTTATTCGCAATACCCAGCGTCTGCCAGATCGGCAGAAAATCGATGCCAAATATAAAGCGATGCAGGAAGAGTTTTCATCCTTAAGCGTGATCATTGTGGGTGTGGATAACTTTAGCACCATCAACGACACATACGGTCGCAATGTGGGCGATGATGTACTCGACCTGATTTCTGGCCACTTGCTCACCAGTGTGAGAACCAAAGATATTGTTGGGCGCTGGAGTAGCGAGGAATTCATTATTTTATTGCCCGAAACCGGCCCGAACGAAGCGGTAGAAATTGCCCAGAGTTTACGCCACGGCATCGCCACCATGGACACCTCAGATTTGCAGCCTCATATTCACCTTACGGGCTCATTCGGCGTGTCATTTACTGCCACGCCTAGGCCTTTGAACGAACTCACCGCGAATGCAGAGGATGCGTTATATCAGGCACGGCGTGACGGGAACAACTTAGTGCGCAAACAACTGATACAATAGGGTATTATCGAATCTTATTGGAGTGATTGTCGTTCTTTTAGTACCTGCTGAATACTTGTTGAAATAGCGTCTGCAAGGGCGCTATGTTGTTTATACAAAGCATGTACTGCACGACCTTTTACGAGATTTACGTGGTTCACGCCTTGCGTTGTAAAAGCGGGTATTTCCTGAGTGCCACTTGCGATAATTGCATAATCATAACGCCCTTTTGACACTAGCTGTATAACGCGATTTAGATCTTCAACACGCAAAGTGCTTGCTTTAATAACAAGATCACTTCGGGCTTCCATCAACACACTAATCAAGCGCCGGGTAGTTACCACCGTTTTTGTAGCATCGGATAATACGTTTTCATTGCAGATCATCTGGATACGGCAATAGAGATTCACATTCGCCTCGGCGATGGGGGGCTGCACAGCAATGATGTTTTTATAGGGCGCCAACACGCTTTCAACACGCAATGTGCTGGCGTCCAACAGGCCTTCATTGAGCAATATCAAACCGCGCTCACCACTGACTTCCACAAATTGAACCCGTAATCCTAGCCGCTCGTAAGCTTCCTGTACCACCTCTTTATAAAAGGATTTGACGCCAGGATGAGAAACATAACCAATAACGTATATCCTCTCGCTGGCAGAGGCTGGAAAGATCACAAAGAAAGTGAAGATAAAAACCCAAAAACTGGGACGTGTTGTCATAAACCGCGTACAGGTTACGTTAATGTATACAGACTATAGTGCAGATATTGATATTCTGCCTAGTTAGGAAAAAAAGGTGGAAAGTGGGCTTTCCAGTGACCTTAGAAAGCCCATTCAATAAGAGGTTAGAAAGCCACTTTCATTTGTAAGCGAGCTGTTGCGCCATCGCCAATTGTCACGTTATTGGTGCCGCCACCGGCAAGGTAATCGGTATCAAACAGATTCTCGATGTTCAAACGAAGGCCTACTGCTTTGCCCATGACATCAGTAGTATAGGTTGCGCCCACATCCACCCGGGTATAGGCATCTTTTTCAACGGTATTGGCATTATCGGCAAAGCGTGCTCCCTGATAAAACAAACCGGCGTTAAGTGCGAGTTTGTCAGTCAGTTCATAACGAGACCACAGCGAAGCTGACCATTTAGGGGCATCTGCTGGCGTGTTACCTTGATAGCTTTCATCCACTTCGTATTCTGCATGCAAATACATCGCCGATGTCATCACAAACCATTTGTCAGTCACTGCACCTTGGGCTGAAATTTCAAACCCTTTATGGGTTTGTAAGCCCGATTGGGTAGTCACCGTTTCATACACGGGATCGTCATCCAATTGCTCTGAAATTAGCGTACCGGATTTTTCGATATTGAAAACGGCGGTATTTACCAACAAGCGCTCTGACACTTGCCATTTCGCGCCTAATTCCCACTGCTTAGAAGTCACCGCGTCGATTTCCATGCCATAGTTTTGATCTAACTCATCGTCAATGGTTTCGCTAGACTGGGGTTCAAAGCCTTCAGAATAATTCACATAAATCGTACTATTTTCTGCAGGATGATAGAGCACGCCCACTTTAGGCAAAACAGACTCGTTATCTGCGCCTGACCGGTTTTGTTTGTCGTAGCGCCCGCCCACGGCCACTTGCCAGTGCTCGCTCAAGGTCATCAAGTCCTGAAAGTACACACCGTAATAATCGTATTTGGTCACACTTAGCGTATCGTCATTGTGATAGTCCAGTTCAGGACGACTGGGTTCGGTGTCACCCGGCGTATAGGTAATGGTATCGCCACGCTCTATCAATTGCCCGTAGTAATAATCGAGGCTGTTCGCACCAAACAATAGGTTATGCTCGATACCACCAAAGTTAACCTGACCATGCAAATCCACATACGCGGTTTTAAATTGCCAATCATCAAAGCGGTCATAAGGGTTTGAGTCATAGCTGTCGCCAGCCACATAACCAGAAGGGTAACTGGGTGATGATTCAAAGCGTTCCCGTTCGAAGGTTTGCTCGTTATAACCGACTTGTACATCCCACTGAGAATTAAAAAAGTAGCTTAAATTTGCGCCAATATTTTCAACCGTAATATCGGTAAACGCCCACGAGAAATCATTGATGGTGTGTTTTTCGCTAACCACATCGCCGTTATCATCTAACCAAGCGCCGGTATCTAAGCCCGCTTTATCGTTAGTACGATCATAATAAGCGTTAACAACGAGATCGTCGCTAAAATGATGCTCGATGTTTAACGAGCCTAAGAAACGATCCCGCTCGCGGGTTTCGCCATTGTAATAGTCACGGTCGAAATTCACGTCTTGTTTTACCAGTACCGCACGGTAATTGGTGTCTTCGACAATTTCACCGCCGGCATCTAACATAAAGCGGGTTGAGCCAAATTGGTCGGTATCGGCACTTAACTCGAATAAAGGGGCAACCGTAGGCTTTTTAGTCACCATATTCACCAAGCCACCCGGCGCAGACTGGCCGTAAAGAATACTTGATGGGCCTTTAATCACTTCAACCCGGGACAGGGTTTCTATGGGTTGCTGATAGTGAGACCAATGTTGGTGACCATCACGCAAATAACCGGTAGAGGAGCTTAACTCAAAACCCCGGGAGCTAAACACTTCCCGATTGCGCTGGGTAGAGCCTGGCGACAAGCTGGCATCGTTATTTAGCACTTCACCTAATGTGGTGGCCAGTTGCTCAGCCATAATAATTTCTGGAATTACGGTAACCGATTGGGCGGTTTCAAGCAGCGGTATGTTAGAGCGCATCGCACCTGAGGCATCCTGTACCTGATAGTCATCAAAAGAAGCACCATTGATGGTGATAACCTCCATCGCGTTAGCATTTGTGTTTGCTTCGCTTTCATTTGCTGCACTTGATAACGCCACCAAGCCCAAACTCACACCAACAAAAATCCGATTTAACTGCATGAAAGTTCCCAAATAGTATTCGCAATTAAGATAAGAGGCGCTGATATTAACACAAATGCAAATAGCATCAATTCTTGTTTAAAGAAATTGTCACGACTACTTCACAATGATGGGCGTGATTGTTGATTACTAAAAGGAGAGATAAGCGAGGGTAACGTATTGAAATAACGAATGAACAACGATTACCCGCTTTTGAATTTGTAACCCACACTGTAAACCGCGGCAATGGGGTTTACATCCGCATCAATGGCGCTAATTTTTTTGCGTATATTTTTAATATGAGTATCGATATTACGATCGGATATGTTGTCCGTGCAGGTATACACACTATTGATAATATCTTCGCGACTAAACACCCGACCCACATGACTAATAAACAACCAGAATATTTTAAACTCTACCGCAGTAAACTTTAGATTTTCGCCGTGAAGATACGCATCGTAGTTGTCTTTGCTTAAGCGAAAACCCTCGTACTTAATGGTATTGGCTGTGGTTGGGCTTGTTCTTCTAAGTACCGTTTTTATGCGCGCAACGACCTCTTTGGGGCTAAAAGGTTTACATATGTAATCATCTGCGCCAAGTTCCAAACCCAGCAGGCGATCTTCTTCTTCTCGTTTAGCAGTAAGCATAATAATAGGTACACTCGAGAAAAGGCGCAGACGTTTGCATATGTCGATACCACTAACATCTGGCAGCATTAAATCAAGCACAACAAGATCAATATCATGTTGCTTGATATAATCCACCACGCCCTGGCCGCTGGTAAAGTGAACAGTAACGTAACCTTGCTGCTCACAATACGCCACAAGAACTTCAGCGATGTTTTCTTCATCTTCAACAATGAGTATTTTTTGTGCTGTCATTTGCTAGCCTAGTAATGAAAAGGTAACCTTTACCTCTAGCCCACCTTGCGGTGAATTATCGAGGGTTATTGTTCCACCATGGGCATCGACAATCTGTTTACATAGGGCAAGCCCCAAGCCAGAGCCACCGTGTTCTCTGCTACGAGATTTTTCGACTCGATAAAAGCGTTCAAATAACTTTTTTTGATCTTGGGGTAAAACCCCTGGTGCAGAATCTTGCAAAGTAAGTTGAATCGTACCATCTATTACTTGGCCAGTTATGATGACCTGCCCGCCAGAATGGGTGTATCGACAGCTGTTTTCCAACAGGTTTGAAAATAACTGTTTAAGCCGATTTTTATCACCTTTTACCATCCATTCTTCCCCATTGTTTAAACTCTCACAGATTAGGGTTAAGCCTTGCTCGGCGAAACGGGCGGCATAACTGTCAACCAATGCCTCTAATAAGCTTGTTAAATTAACCGGTGCAAAGTCATAGGAAAGGTTGGCCATATCGTTATGTGCCAACTGAGCCAAATCATCAACAATGAGATTAAGGTTTTCAACTTGATTAACCAGCAAGGCAATACGTTTCTCGTCGGCTTCAAATACACCGTCTTGTATGGCCAGTAAATGTGAGCGAAGCACCGTCAAGGGCGTTCTTAATTCGTGGGAAGTATCTGACACCCACTGTTGACGCATTTGCTGATTTTGTTCAAGCGTTTGAGCCAACTCGTTAAAATTATTAGATAAGGTCCCTAACTCGTCTTGGCTTACCGGTACTATTCGGCTACTAAAGTTACCTTTGGTTAACGCATCGGTACCGCCTACGATCTGCTTAATGGGTTTGATTAAATGGCGAGACAACACAATTGCCATAACAAAAGCCAAAACCACAACCCATAGCGTGATCACAAAGTAATTATTAAACTGGGCGGTTAAAAATGCTTTTGCAGGGCTTGCCTGGATAAACCGAGAAGGCACAAGACCTATCCAGCCGATAACGCTATCATTTAGCAAAATTGGCTCTATATGGGGGTTTTCATCTAACTTAGCTCTGCCCACGATCACCTGTTTATCTTTGTTATACAAGCTTATTCGCTGCCCCGTTTTAAGCGAATCTACAGGCCCAGACACACTCGTTTTTTTTTGCGGCTCGACGATAGCCCGCCACAATTGCATGTTTTCTGCTATTGACTGCCAACTGCCCAACTCCCGATAAAATTCAGTGAGTTGATACTTAATACTGGCAACGTGATTTTTTTCCTGTTGTTCCACAAAGTCGTTAAACCCGGTGGAGAAACTCATATATAAAAAACCAAACATCACGCCAACAAGAGCAATGTTGGTAACAAAAAAAGCTAAAAAGAATTTATGGATTAGTTTCACAGGTTTAAGACGCTTAGCGAAGATAGCGTGATATCCGTATTGCAATGTTGCATATTGATTATGTACCTACAATTCATAAAACCCAAAAGCGTATCCCCTTTTCGATACGCTTTTAGTGGTTAATCGTATGACAAGGTTAAAATGTAACTTTGGCTGTGTCACCAGGGCTAAGCAATTGATACTGGGGCTTCACAAAATTTGCATGTACTGTGCCCAAGGTTTTAGGGAACGATAAAGCAAGTTCATCGACGCGACTAAACCGGTGTTTTGCTTGGAATACAATTTCCAAATCGTGAACATCATTGCCCCCAAGAGGAGTAACGTCCACTCGTTGAAAGGGAATAGCCTGGTTATTAATACGCAATACCATTTTTTTCTTAAGCGCCTTTTTTATATAATTTTTTAGCTCAACAGCGCTTAAATTTTCTGGCATTACCTCATCAATATCGCCCATAAGCCACGCTTGCTCACTTTGAAGCGCCAAGATCAAATGCGTGGTATTGGTATACACCTTTACCTCTACTTGACCATCTCGCAAGGTAACCTGTGCCGTGGTTGCTTTTAATTCGTGGGCTGCAAGGTAAGGGCTTACGCTGACAATTATTGCGACAAAAAGCAGCCAGGTTATTTTAGTGATTACATTCATACAATGTGCCTTAATGCTTTGCCAAACATATCCATTATTCTATTTGGGCTGCACGATAGTGGCTTTACAAATGAGGGTGTTATCGGTTTCCAGATCCTCACCCCAGATAAACTTCGCGCTTTCGTCCCAAACAATATCGTCATAGCCATCCTTTGGCCCCACAGATGCGGAGTCGTGCTCAGTCGCATTGGGCCAGCCACTGTAATCAAAGTCGCTTTTCAACCATCCCTCCGGCGCCTCTTTCGCCATAAAGGTGCAATACCCTTCTCCGGCCACAGGATTTGCTTCCCCTTCACATAATTTATTCAGTGGCGCTTTGTGCAACACCTCACATTTAAAGGCTTTATCACTTACCCCAACCACTCGTTGGGTGTCGGTATCGGTTATCTGCATGATAAAACCCCCATCGCCCATTTGCTGATTTCTAGCACCAATGTATTCAAGGCCCGTATCATTTTGCTTAAAGTCTTTAATGATCAAATTAAGCTCAATAGGATAATTGGCAGAAAACGTAATACTTTCAGCATTAAAGGAACGCTCAGTGGTAATGGGAACGGAATCCTCAATAAGTAATTGTTCGCCAATGTAGGCGCTAAACCAGTTGTCTGCCCATGCCTCAAGTTTAAAGTGGTGTTCACCGGTAATTTCAGGGTTGGTGTTTTGTTTTGTCACCGTTGCGGTGTGTTTATTAGGTAAAGGGCCTCGACAAAATGTGCCCGTTTCAATCTTTCCACCATTGCTAATGGTTTTTTGCGTAAATTCGTAGCAGTTTTTCCCCTCTCGGGCGGGACGATAGGTCGTGAAATAGTCTTCCCCTTTGTATGAATAACGCATGGTACGGCTACCATCTTCAGCAATAGTATGGGTAAGGTTTTCAACACTGCCTCGCGGTGGGCGCAGGTCGGCGCGAATTCCCTGGGTATCGCCATTTAACGGTGCCACTCTGGGTAGTCGGCTTGTGTCCACTTCGCCCACTAAACACTGAATAATGTAGGGCGGTGTAGTCGAGGTTTGGTATCGATACCCAAACGTGGGATCTGACTGTCCGTTACACACATCAAGCTCCCCTTTGGCAATTGGGCTTCCGTCTGGATTATTATTGCCATACAACGGGTAGCCATCGTAGGCCCAACCAATAATGGCATCACTACCTTGGTTTTTCATAGCATCGATCATACAGGTGGGAGCAGCATGATAGTGATAGTCATCGCCCCGTCCTGCATGACCCCCACAAATATCCAGTTGCCCCAACACCACTGTGTCGTGCTGCTCATCGTAGCTGTTAACGTCTAACTCCCCCTGAGAAGAATAGTCGTATATGGGCACACCATTTACCGCCACACCCACAGCAGCATCAATGGTGGTTACCGATTGAGCCTTTTTGGGGTGCAGCTTAATAGGAGCCACATAATCTTTCGCTGGCACAGGTATTTGCTCGTTGGTCGAGGTGATGCCAGTCATCATTTCGTGTTCAGGGTACGTTGAAGAGGCTACGTATGCGTAATTTTCATCGCAGGTCACCGATACGCTTTCCCCAAAGCCCGCTTGACTGACAGATTGCTTTATTTGAGTACATCGCGGTGATGCGACATTTGCCGTTAGGTAAGCAGAATTCAGGGATGTTTGATCATTAGGCTCGGGTTTTCTATTTGGCTTGGGCCTATCACCACCGCGACCACGTCGCTCGTAGGTAACCGACATACTGGCAGAGCCAAGGGATATATCTTTTATGGCATTAAGCAGTGTGGCACGGTCCACTGTGGCATTGGGGTTAACAATGACAGGTGCCGACAAGGCGTACAAGGTATAGGTGTAACGTTTTACGCCCGGCCCTTTAGAACAAGGTGGTGCGTACTGATTTACATCATTTACGCTGTTCGAACCGACATCACCGAGGTTTTCCCCTGCTTCGATATGGGTTTTGCTAGCTGGAATATTGTAGAGCGTCCAATACCAATGCATGCCCTCTGGCGCTTCATGATCCATAATTAGCGCATAATATTGCGTATCTGTGGGCGCGCCATGCCAATTTAACGGTGGGCTAATACCTTTGCCATCACAGGTGTAAACCATTGGTAGTTTACTATCATCATTTACTGCCGGACTACTTAGGGTAAACCCCTGCTCACGTCCTTGAGGATCCTGGCTATTGCAAGCCGTTAACAACAAACAGCAGAGGCCCATTAAGCACATAGCGTTAATTTTCTTCATCATGTAAAACTCCAAAGTTTGAGGTACATATATGAGTTCGCGAAGATAACTATAACCGGCAAATGTAGGGCAATTATGTAGTTTTGGGATTTTGAAATCGTAAAGGGAAGTCCAGTAAATCCGTTAGGGGTGACCTTTCCCCATAAAAACAAAGCCCCTCACGAGGGAGGCTTTGAATGATAAATCCGTGCTTTGTAGTAGAGTAATCGGAATCACGATTAGGCTATTTTCTTGTAGAAAACAAGCGAAGTACTTATGGAGAGAGCGTTTCGTCCCTAGCTGCTTTTAAAAGTTCATCCCATCCTTCGGAAGGATTACCCGACTTTAACATCTTTTCGAACACTTTCTAAGCATCGGTCTTACTGCCGTAGGCGCGTTTATTCTTCTCGTCATTCACCCATGCATACACGATGACCTTAGACTCTAAGTGATAACGAAAGAATAGGCGATATTGCTGGAAAAACTTAGCCCTAAACCAATGCTTATTCTCGCTACCTAAGGTACTTCCTAGACGGTAATCCGAGCTGGTTGGATCCAGTGGAACAACCTGAAAAATCAGTTTTTGAATAGCAGCTAATCGTTTAGTGGCATTTTTCTTAACGTAACCCGTTGGGTCTTTCTGCTTCAGGTTTTCTACCTGCGCTTTCAGCTCTAAATATTGTTCTGCGAACAATGGATGCGTGTAAAGCGTCCAACCATTTACCACCATTGGAATGCTTTGCGACAAAATTATTCATCCTCATCCATAAGTGGCGCGTCTAAATCGACGCCCACACCTGAAACTAAGGCTTCCACACTTTCACGCATACTTGCTGTGAGCGGTTGCAGTCTTTCAGGGTGAGCTTGCATGTCACTAGCGATAAATGACAAGAATTCACCAAGAACGGGATCACTTTCGGGAGCGGCTGTGGCACGAGAAATAACCACACTTCCGTCTGACTGAATAGCATATTTAATCTTATCTTTTTTACCTAAGTGCAATGCCTGGCGAACAGGACTGGGCACTGTAGTTTGAAAGCGGTCTGTCAATGTGGACTCTGCTTCTAATGTAACTTGAGCCATAATAACCTCTCAATATGAAATACAGACATTTGTTTAAAGTTTAATACGGAAGAAGGGGGTAATGCAAACGCATTACCTCTTCTTCCGTATCAAATACGTGCTTATCGCTCAATGCCAAAGGATGCGTCCGGTTTGTACACTTCCATCAGCTTGGAGCGCGATACGTAGGTGTATGCCATCGTACAGTTGGAAAATCACAATAAAGCGGCACAATAGAAATTATTTGAATACCAAAGTGAAAGCCATGCCAAAACCTCGAAGAAGCCTTATTAGCTTATCAGACACACCATATTAACACTGCATTTCGCGCTGCTTGCGCCGTGCATTTTTATATGGAAAAGATAAACTGATCGGAAAAAGTTTTGAGCACCAGCGCCAGTGGGTGGAGGACCGCCTAATGCTTCTCGCTGACGTTTTCTGCGTAGACGTATGTTATTTGCCATCATGAGTAAAACCACACGCATGTGGCCACTGGCGCTATGGCGAATTCGAACAAGTCATCAGCCTGCTTTAAAAACAAAGCCCCGACTAGCGAGGCTTTGGATTCAAAATTAAGACAGTTATTTATCTAGGTAGTCCTTTAGCTGCCACTCAATTAAGCTACCGCAGTCTCCAAACTGAGCTACTAGGCTGGAGGTTTGGGCAAGACTTTCAGGTAGTGTGAAAAAGCTTACGTGCATTTCATCTTGTTCATACAAAGATAGAGGCACAAAAAAACTTTGGTTTTCTTTGTCAGCACTATAGGTAACCATCACTAGACTTGAAAGGTCTTCACGAACAGGTATTTTTGCAACGAATGAGAAAGACTTATTTTCTTCAGATACAGACACCCATTCTTTTTCTGAAATAGTCGGTGGCTTATAATCCTCCGGGGTAATGAAGCAACCACCTAATACACTAAAACTCATCAAAAATAACAAAATTGATAGCAAATTTTTCATGGGTATACTCTGAATCGCCCAGATTAGCGAGGCTATGGATTCAAATAAAAAGCTGTCCTTCTTGCTATTCTATAATATTAAAGGCATTTAAAAAGAATGCCAAAAAAATAAA
>NZ_JBAHZB010000189.1:0-3201 GCF_036697315.1 Alteromonas sp. 14N.309.X.WAT.G.H12 | reverse complement strand
ACCCCAGCCCAAGCGGTGGATGAAAGCCTGGCGTTAATACAAAAATGGCACAATAAAGATCGTAATTTGTATGCCATCACCCCCCGATTTGCGCCTACGAGCAGCCGTGCCCAATTACAAGGGTTAGGTGAATTGGCGGCAGCCTATCCCGATGTCTTTATACAAACCCATTTATCAGAGAACCAACAGGAAATAGCTTGGGTAAAAAGTCTGTTTCCCGAACGAGACGGCTATCTTGATGTCTATGACCACTATGGTCTTGTTCGCCCTCGTGGGGTATTCGGTCATTGCGTGCATCTTACAGACAAAGAATGGGCTCGCATGGCCGAAGCCGGTGCCACCATTGCCTTTTGCCCCACCTCTAATTTGTTTTTAGGCAGTGGCTTGTTTCCGTTAGACACCGCCAGAAAATACAAGGTGCCGGTCACGCTGGCCACCGATGTAGGCGCAGGCACCACCTTTAATATGTTTAAGACTTACGGCGAGGCCTACAAGGTATGCCAACTTCAGCATACCCGATTCTCCCCTTTACAAGGGCTATATATGATGACACAAGGCGCCGCGTTGGCCCATCAGTTAGATCACAGCATTGGAAATTTAAACCCGGGTAGCCACGCTGACTTCATTATTGTGGATCCGGCCTTTGATGAATTAACCACCCACCGCTTACATCAAAAAGACAGCAAAGAAGAAACCCTCTTTGCCTTATCTATGCTTGGTGATGATAGAAGTATCCGCGAGACCTGGATTGCAGGCTCTCCCCAGTACCGACAACAGGAGAAGTAACACATGCAGGGACTTGACTGGCTTTCACTTTTTTTACGCTGGTTTCATGTTATTGCAGGCGTAGCCTGGATTGGCGCATCATTTTATTTTATCTGGCTAGATAACAGTTTACGCACACCACCGGAATGGAAACAGAAAAAAGGCATCAAAGGGGATCTTTGGGCCATACACGGTGGTGGCTTTTACGAAGTGGCTAAATACGCCTACGGACCAGAAACCATGCCTTCCACCTTACACTGGTTTAAGTGGGAAGCTTACACCACCTGGCTGAGCGGGTTTGCCTTACTTATTGTGGTCTATTACTTCGGCGCCTCTGCGTATCTGATTGATCCCAGTGTCAATGCCCTGTCCCCTGCCCACGCCATTTTATCGGGCCTTGGGGTTATATTTGGTGGTCTGGCGTTTTATGAAGCCGCGTGCAGAAGCCCTTTGGCCAAATCCCCTAAAGCCTTTGCCCTGTTTTTAATTGTACTGTTATGTATTGCCGCTTGGCTCACCGCGCAGCTGTTCAGCGGTCGCGGCGCATACATTCACGTCGGGGCGCTGGTGGGAACCATTATGGTGGCCAACGTGTTTTTAAACATCATGCCTAATCAACGTAAAATGGTGGCGGCCGTAGCGGCAAAACAGGATATTGATCCTGCCTGGGGTGCCAGCGCTAAATTACGCTCAGTGCACAACAATTACCTTACGTTGCCATTGCTGTTCATTATGATCAGTAATCACTACCCCATGACTTATCAGCACCCACAAAACTGGCTAGTGCTCATTGCCATCATGGCGCTGTCGGCGTGGATAAGACACTTTTTTAACTTAAAGCACCAGGATGTGATTAAGCCATCAATTCTGGTAAGTGGCGCGTTAGGCATGCTGGCATTGGCAATTTGGGTGTCCTGGCCTCATGGTTCTGCCCCCACACAGCCAGCAACAAGCCTATCAGAAACGGCACCGACCACAGACAAAACGCCTTTACAGGCCAAGGTGGACGCCTTGATCCATACCCATTGCGTAGGCTGTCATTCCTCGGCGCCCACCGATGATATTTTCAAAGTCGCACCACTTGGAGTGAAGTTCGATAACTGGAATGATATTGCCCGTTATGGACCACAAATCTATCAGCGTGTAGCGGTGAGTAAAGACATGCCCTTTTTAAATAAAACCGGTATGACTGACGCAGAACGCCAGCAAATTGCAGATTGGTATTTGAACCAACAATAACACTAGACGCGCCGCCTATGAGGCAGACAGGTGGCGCCTTTCACTTTCCTGAAGCAAAAGATTTATTGCAAGCTAACAGCGTTTCTATTTCTTCTGCGGGTACTGGTTTTGAATAAAGATACCCTTGAACATATTCCACATTGAGATTGTTGCAATAAAAAGCTTGTTCTTGTGTTTCAACCCCTTCGGCGACGATATCTAAGTGTAGTTTATGCCCCACATTTACAATCGCTTCCAGAAGCGCGCCATCAAATTCATTTTCTGGTGCGTCTTTAAGAAATGATCGGTCGATCTTTAACTTGCTGACCGGAAATTGCCTTAAATAGCTTAACGAAGAATACCCAGTTCCAAAATCATCAATGGATATCTCTACCCCTTTATGGCGCTCTGCAGTGAGGTGACTTAAAAGCTCAGGCTGAAGTTGTATTAATACGTTTTCAGTAAGTTCTAAACCAATATCACTAGGAGACAGATGGTATTTATTTCGACAAGCTTCTAAAAACTCGAAAAACGTGGCTTGTTCCAAGTCTCTGCCCGACACGTTAATGTCAATACGCACCTGAATTCCGTTTTGTTTCCAGATACTGGATTGTCGACAGGCTTCTTCTATGACCCAATGGCTAATTCGGTTAATTAAATCTGTTCGTTCGGCAATGGGAATAAATACATCCGGAGGTATGGGAGGAGAGCTGTGTTCAGGGAACCAACGAATGAGCGCTTCGCAGGCCGAGATTAAACCGGTAGATAGATTAATTTGCGGCTGATAATAAAGGCTAAACTCATCATTGAGCAACGCATTATTTAATTTCGTTGCAATAGTCCGTTGTTCGAGCAATCGTTGACTTAATTCGGTGGTGAAAAATTTAAACCTGTGCCGCCCTTCAAGCTTGGCCTGATACATGGCGTTATCAGCATTTTTCAATAAATCAACGTCATCCAAACCATCCCGCGGAAAAACGCTAATACCGATGCTTGCTGATATGCAAACCCGTTCTCTCCCTAATGCAAACCCCGACCTCAAACAATCAAGAATACGCTGAGCTATGGTACTAATCTGATTATCGTTTTCGACTCGGGGGATCACAAATACAAACTCGTCGCCACCAAAACGAGAAAGCTCTCCATAAGCTGTCACACATTCTTGGAGTCTCTTAGCTACCCCTTTTAACAGCCTATCTCCCCATGTATGTCCTAGGG
>NZ_JBAHZB010000188.1:0-3239 GCF_036697315.1 Alteromonas sp. 14N.309.X.WAT.G.H12 | reverse complement strand
ACATAATCACCTACACGCATTGCATCTGAATCTGCAATAGGTAGTGCGGTTAAGTCGTCGGCATCGATTTTCAACAGTGCAATATCGCTTTGATCATCAGCGCCGAGTTTTTTCGCTTCAAACTCACGGCCATCGGCTAACTTAACGGTAATTTCATCGGCATTTTCTACCACATGGTTATTGGTAACGACATAGCCTTTGTTTGCGTTAATGATGACACCTGAACCTAAGCCTTTGAAAGGCCGTTCTTGCACCTGCTCTTGGGGACCACCAAAGAAATATCGGAACATTTCTGGTACCCGTTGAGTAGCAGTTTGTGTCCCTTCTACTGAAATACTAACAACAGCCGGCATTGCTTCTTCTAGCATTGGAGCTAGGGATGGCACTTCCTGTTTTTTATCATCGTTAAAAAAAGGTAATGCAGCACCCGCATTTGCAGACATTCCCAAGGTACTCACTACGATGCTTGATACAACTAACATCTGGCGTAGAGATTTCTTCATATTCGCTTACACTCCTCATGTCTCGTGCGATTATGGCTACTTTCACTGACAGACTCAGGCTGATAGAAAAAAGTTCCAGATTTAGTCTTTATCTGCGGTGGACTGTCCAGTTGCGCCGACAAACAAACCTGAACCTGTGTTCGCAAAGTCTCTCGGTTGTGTTTCTGGAACGGCCTTTTCTGCGGCCTTTTCTCTGCCTTGAATATTATTTCGTAAATAGGTACTGGCTTGCTCTCCGTAGAAGGGCACTTTGGGATCGTCATCCTCTTCTGTTTGAGATAACAAGCTTTCATAGTCGGCGATTTGTTGCTGTAATGCCTCACAATGTTTTTCAATGGCTTCCACGGATTGCTTTGTTTGATGCAAGTGGTGTGAAGCCTGTTGGGCCATTAATGCTTTGATATTTTGTTCAGCTTGCTTGGTGGTATTTGCATCGCCATTGCGTTTATAGATAAAACGGGCTGCAAAAAAGCCGATAATTAAGCCTACAACTAACAGGGCCAGCGGGATTAGTACGTCCATTAAACTCTCCAAGATATTTCTGTGCAGCAAATTGCAGCAAAATAAAACTAATACACCCACAGACTATAACAAGATCTAAAGGTGAATGCGCTGCGCGAATTGTCGCAAGGTGTAACTTAGCAAAGCAAATCACCGAATTGTTGCTTTTTCAAACAAAACTATCAGCATAAAGGCGGCTAGCCCTTCATCTGCCTAGGTGCAATGCGGTATAATACAGCAAATCACACACGTAACTGAGTTAGAATCCATCGTATTTAGATTTAACCGCGCAAGTGTCGGTTGCGATTTTACCTGTCATTGTGGGTAATTTAATTACAGATTTTGATTTTTCAAGGAGGTCGGCGCAGCCTGACTTTCAATCCACCCGTTTTCAGGAGTAGTTAAGGCGATGACGCCATGGGAAAAATATCAACAGGATCTTCAGCTACCAACGTTTAAGTACGATCCTGCTCAGGAAACAGCGGTAAAAGCGTTGCAACGCTTATATGACGAACTTTGTACCCAATCACCCACTGATCCTGGCTTAGCCCGAAAATTGATTCGGCTGGTAAGAAAAAAAAGAGCGCCAGAGCCGGTGAAAGGACTGTATTTTTACGGTGGTGTCGGACGGGGTAAAACGTATTTGGTTGACACCTTTTACGATTGTCTTCCGTTTAAACGCAAGATGCGTATCCACTTTCATCGTTTTATGCATCGCGTTCATGATGAGCTAAAAACCCTGCCTAACGAAGTTGATCCGCTTAATATTGTGGCTGACAGGTTGGCCCATGAAGCCAGGGTCATCTGTTTCGATGAGTTTTTTGTGTCGGATATTACCGATGCCATGATCCTTGGTACATTAATGCAGGCTCTTTTTGCCCGAGGGATCACCTTAGTGGCAACATCCAATATTGAGCCTGATCAATTGTATAAAAATGGCTTGCAACGGGCGCGTTTTTTACCGGCCATAGCCTTAATCAATAAATATACTGAGGTGATAAACGTAGACAGCGGCACCGATTACCGCTTGCGCACCTTAGAACAAGCCGAGATATTCCATAGTCCCCTTGATGCCGCTGGCGATGATCATTTAAAAGAATATTTTCTTAAGCTGGCTGGTGACAGTGGGGTGAAAAACAGCACCATCGAGGTGAATCATCGTCAGATCCCTACCCGCTGCCACGCCGAAGGTGTGTTATCCATTGAATTTTCGGCAATATGTGAAGGTCCAAGAAGTCAGAATGATTATATTGAACTGAGCCGGTGTTATCATTCCGTGTTGGTTGCCAATGTGAAACAAATGGGCGCCAATAATGATGATACGGCGCGGCGATTTATCGCCATGGTGGATGAATTTTATGAGCGCAATGTCAAACTGATCATGACATCTGAGGTGGAATTGTCATTACTGTATACCGAAGGGCGATTGAATTTTGAATTTCGTCGTTGTTTGAGTCGGTTAAAAGAAATGCAATCCAGGGAGTACCTGGCGCGGGAACATCTTCCATAAACCATCATCATCGCATAAAGATGCCAACTGAACAGATTCAGCACTGTTAACAGGTGCGCAAAATCGGTACTATTCATAACCATTTTTTATTTGGCTCGGCATTATTCGCGGGGCTACAACCAGCAAGATACAGAGATATACCATGGGAAGAGCGTTTGAAGTAAGAAAAGCGGCGATGGCTAAAACAGCTGGCGCAAAAACCAAAGTTTATTCTAAATACGGTAAAGAAATTTACGTATGTGCGAAAAATGGCGGTGTGGATCCTGACAGTAATTTGTCGTTAAAGCGTTTAATGGAAAAAGCGAAAAAGGATCAGGTTCCAAGTCATGTTATCGAAAAAGCCATCGACAAAGCCGCCGGTGGTGCAGGGGAAGATTTCGTTCCTGCCCGTTATGAGGGGTTTGGTCCTGGTAATTGTATGGTGATTGTGGATTGTCTAACCGACAACAATAACCGAACCATTACCGATGTACGCAACTGTTTCACCAAATCTGGCGCTAAAATTGGTAGTCCTGGCGCGGTGTCGCACATGTTCGATCACCAGGCCATTTTTCAATTTAGTGGTGATGACGAAGACACCATCCTTGAAGCATTAATGGAAGCGGATGTTGATGTTACCGATGTAGAGTGTGAAGACGGTAAAATTACCGTTTATGCGCCACATACCGAGTTCTACAGCGTTAAAACGGCTCTCACTGAAGCCTTTCCTGATATTTCCTTTGATG
>NZ_JBAHZB010000187.1:0-3258 GCF_036697315.1 Alteromonas sp. 14N.309.X.WAT.G.H12 | reverse complement strand
CCGGTTTTATGCGCATTTTAACCCCGCAATTTGTTGAGCATTATGGGGGAAAATTATTGAACATTCATCCATCTTTGTTGCCTAAGTACAAGGGCTTACATACCCATCAAAGGGCCATTGACAACGGAGATAAAGAACATGGTGTCAGCGTCCATTTCGTTACTCCCGAATTAGACGGTGGCCCGGTTATTATTCAAAGTCGCGTACCGGTTTTCGATGGCGATAATGCCGATGACCTGGCCCAGCGGGTGCAGGAACAAGAACGTCGCATTTATCCCCTAGTACTAAAATGGTTTGCTGCGGGACGACTTTCTATGAAGGAAAATAAGGCAGTACTTGATGATAAAATTTTACCGCCACAAGGTTATGCTCACGAATAAATGGCAACGCCTTATCGTTGCTATTTTTATTTTACTCTCGGCAAAAGTCAGTGCTCAAACTGACAATGAGACGTTGCTTCTTATCCCGTTTGAGGCAACGTACACTGCCTATAAGTGGGATGATGATGTGGGCGACGTAAAAATACGACTCGAACCCCTTTCGACGTCTCAATATTCCCTCACCTATGCCTCCGAAGTATCGAAATTTTTTCTCTCTGATGAACGTTTCGAACATTCTATTTTCCACGTTGCTGATGGTACCATTGTACCGGAAACTTACTATTACAAACGTACTGGCACTGGTCCGGACAAACAACTTGAATTAACGTTTATCAATGAACCTGAAAAGCGTATTGAAGTTGTTGGCGGCGATGTTCTACCTTGGCGTGGCGAAACCGATAATCAGCTTTATCGGCTGGATTTAGGCCACCGTTTAGCCCACGGTGAAACCGATATAAGCTACGATTTTATCAATTACCGCGGTGAATTTAAGCATTATGGTATTGAGGTGATTGGAAAAGAAACCCTCTCCTTACCCGTTGGTAAAATTGACGCCATTAAAGTCAAACTCATTCGTAATAATAATACCCGCCAAACCTACGCTTGGTTTGCGCCATCGCTGTCTTACACATTAGTCCGTTTACAGCAGTTTAAAGACGACTCGGAACAAGGCGATATTCAGCTTTCTTCCTACGTGACCTTATAATATAAATTTCATATCCTGTGTCTGTTGTCATCTTCACGGCAGACGCAGGTTGAATAAATGTAAATTTCCTTAATTAGTTTCTTGACCTTTTGTTAATGAACATTTAGCGTTAACATTATTCTGGTCAGACCTCAACGGGTCGACCTAAAATATTTCAAAACCGTTCAGGAGTGATGTATGGGTGAATTAACCTGGTTCCTCATTTTCGTTATTGCAGCTTGTGTTGGTGCATACAAACGTATGAGCTTATCTAGCGCTGTGTCATTGCTCGCAGGGGTGATGCTGCTAGGCACCCTCTTTGGTGAAATAGGCCTGTTGGGATGGTGTCTTTTCCTTATCGTAACGATCCCCCTTGCCAACGGCAACATACGCCGTAAACACATAACCACCCATCTGCTACGATTCTACAAGAAAGTCAGTCCTGAAATGTCAGACACGGAGCAAGAAGCCATTGATGCTGGCACCGTATGGTGGGATGGCGAACTGTTTAGCGGTAAACCTGATTGGGAAAAACTCCATGCTATCCCCAAAGGCCGGTTAACCGCAGAAGAACAAGCCTTTCTGGACGGTCCGGTGGATCATGTGTGTTCTATGGTCGATGAATGGCAGATAAATCATCAAGATGCCGATCTGCCCCCGGTAATTTGGGCCTACTTAAAAGAACATAAATTTTTCGCCATGATCATCAAAAAACGCTATGGCGGCTTAGAGTTTTCTGCTTATGCCCAATCCAGAGTATTGCAAAAATTAGCCGGTTGCTCAGCGGTTTTATCCAGTACGGTTGGGGTACCAAATTCCTTAGGCCCAGGGGAATTACTGCAGCATTATGGTACCGAAGAACAGCAGAATTATTACCTTCCTCGTCTAGCCGAAGGCAAGGAAATCCCCTGTTTTGCCCTCACTGGACCGGAAGCTGGCTCGGATGCCGGTGCCATTCCCGATACAGGTATTGTGTGTAAGGGAGAATGGGAAGGCCAAGAAGTCCTTGGTATGCGTTTAACCTTTAACAAACGCTATATCACCCTAGCTCCGGTAGCCACCGTGATTGGCTTAGCATTTAAATTGCAAGATCCAGACGGCTTATTGGGTGAAACCAAAGAACTCGGTATTACCTGTGCACTGATTCCCCGGGATACCGACGGCATTGAGATTGGCCGTCGTCATTTTCCTTTAAATACCCCATTCCAAAATGGCCCCATCCATGCCAAAGACCTGTTTGTGCCACTGGATTACATCATCGGTGGCCCGTCGATGGCAGGTAAAGGCTGGCGAATGCTCATGGAATGTTTATCGGTAGGTCGCTGCATCACCTTGCCCTCAACGGGAGCCGGTGGCGCAAAATCCATCGCGTTAGCAACGGGCGCCTACGCCAGAATTCGTCGTCAGTTTCGCATTCCGGTAGGCAAGATGGAAGGGGTAGAAGAAATGCTCGCCCGTATTGGCGGTAATGCCTATCAAATGGATGCAGTTACCCGTTTTGCCACTGTAGGTGTCGATTTAGGCGAAAAGCCCTCTGTGATTTCAGCTATAAGCAAATATCACCTTACTGAGAAAATGCGTCAGGTTGTTAACGACGCCATGGATATCCACGGCGGCAAAGGCATTATGCTTGGGCCCAATAACTATTTAGGCCGAGGTTACCAAGGTGCGCCCATTTCTATTACTGTGGAAGGCGCGAATATCCTTACCCGTAATATGATGATCTTTGGTCAAGGCGCCATGCGTTGCCACCCATACGTTTTAGCGGAAATTAAAGCGGCGGCATTAGAAGACAAAGAGGCCCAACTCCATGCCTTCGATGAAGCGGTATTTGGTCATATTGGCTTCGCTATTGCCAATAAAGTGCGCAGTTTCTGGTTTTCTCTTACCGGTGGCCTTTTTCACCGCACGCCCTTTAATGATGAAACCGCACGCTACTATCAATTACTTCAAGGCTACAGCGCCAATCTGGCGTTTTTAACCGACATCTCCATGGGCATGCTTGGCGGTGAGCTAAAACGTAAAGAACGCCTCTCGGCCCGTTTAGGGGATATTCTCAGTGGGCTTTTCCTTGCCAGTGCCACGTTAAAACGCTTTGATGAAGAAGGCCGATTACAAGAAGATGCGCCGCTAATGCATTGGGCGATGCAAAATACCTTGTATGATATCGAGGAAGCATTAGATACCTTCCTG
>NZ_JBAHZB010000186.1:0-3524 GCF_036697315.1 Alteromonas sp. 14N.309.X.WAT.G.H12 | reverse complement strand
CCTGTGCACAGATTGGTAAAAATGTACACTTATCTGGCGGTGTAGGCATTGGTGGCGTACTAGAACCCCTGCAGGCAAACCCAACAATTATTGAAGACAACTGCTTTATTGGCGCCCGTTCTGAAATTGTTGAAGGCGTGATTGTCGAAGAAGGCGCGGTGATTTCCATGGGTGTGTATATTTCACAAAGCACCCGCATATATGATCGGGAAACCGGCGAAGTGCATTATGGCCGCGTACCGGCAGGATCGGTGGTGGTCTCTGGCACTTTGCCAAGTAAAGATGGCAAATATAATTTATATGCCGCCATCATTGTGAAAAAGGTCGACGCTAAAACCCGTGCCAAAGTAGGCATAAACGCCCTGCTGCGCAGTGTGGAATAACCCTAGTCACAAATACCCAAAAAGGCGCTGCTAAGCGCCTTTTTACTTTTAGCTGATCAATTCATCTTTCACTTTCATCACAAACGCCATCACGTCTTTTTCTGGCTCTAAGCTTTCCATGGCATCCACTTTAAACATATCGGCGACGGGCGTACCTTGCAGCTCGGTGAGTAATTCATGCCACTGGTGGCCGGCACCACAAAAAGTATCACCGTAACTACTGTCACCTAAAGCGGCTACGGCAAAGGGCTTACGGTTTAACAATGGAAACTGATCCCGCAAGTCTGCAAATACCATTTCAAGATTAGGGGGAATGTCACCCTGCCCCGTTGTAGAGGTGATCACCAACAACGCTTCCGCTTGTTCGATATCCGATACCTGAGGATCACTATAGACAGTGCAATGGATACCTTCATCTGTTAATGCCGAAGCCACGGTGTCAGCCGCATGTTGGGCATTGCCATACACACTGCCCGCTAGAATTGTTAACGCTGTCATATCTGTCTCTTGTTCATTGATTTTAGGTTAAATTATCACACCGATACGCTTCAAGGGTTGCTAACATTCGATTAAATCCAGCAGGGGGCGTGGTAGTAACCGATACGTTATCACCTGTCACAGGGTGAATAAAATTCATATGTGTACAAGTGAGGGCTAAATGACCAAAATCAAAGTATTTACGCGCAAATTTGTTTTGTTTGCCATCGCCGTGGGTGGTATCACCAATAATCGGATGGCGTAAATGTACAAGATGCCGTCTCAATTGATGCTTGCGCCCGGTAAAAGGACGTAATGCAAGCAAGGAATATCGTGCCTCATCATAACGGCCAACGGGCTCAGGGAGCAAAAATCGCTGCAAAGTTTCATATTCAGTTTGCGCAGGTTGAGGGGGAATATTTTCGCCACGATGGGCATCGGCATACTTGTCACGCTTAAAAGACAATGGGTAATCAATAAACCCTGCACCGAACATCCAGCCGCGCACCAAGGCAACATAACGCTTTTCTATTTGTTTATTCATCATTGCCTGACCAAGTACACTGGCCGTCTGCCCATCAAAGGCAAACAACAACACACCTGAAGTCGGTCTATCAAGGCGATGAACCGGATACACATGCCGCCCGACTTTATCTCGCAATTGCTGCACCGCAAACTGGGTTTCACGCTTATCAATGGGGCTTCGGTGAACAAGCAAGCCCGGCGGTTTGTCCATGGCCACGACATATTCATCCTGATACAAAATTTGTATCGATGTGGCCGGTTCGGTTGTCACTGCCAGTGGCCCGTCATTCGCTTCATCTAGCACCATGGCTATACCCTAAAAAAGCGCCAGTATATCATGTCCGTCATAATGGTAGTAATCTCCCCGTGGCCTCGCTATCATTAGCCTTTTTATGCACGGTACTCATACTTTTCTATGTCTCAAGCCCCTGACCCTACTATCCATACCTTAAGTGAGTTTTTGCTTCACGCAGGAACCAACTTTCAGTTTTTTGATCTTGGCCGTGGCGTTCATCCCTTGGACACCCAGTTATTTCTCGATTTAGAAAATGGCTTGCGTCCTTGCCCCAGACCCCGTCAACAGCATGCTTGGTTTGCCATTGTCTTTTGGTCTGAAGGCCAAAAACCGAATCATTATATCTGGTTCGTGAAATTCCCCATCGATGAACGTGGCTTACTGGTCGCTGCGGCGCGCAATCATTTTTTGCAGATCATTGTGGATGCCTTAGGGCAAAGTTTAGGAGAAGAAAAACACGATACACTGCCAGACAATCCCTACTCCTTTGTTCCGACTCAATCACAAATGGCGCTATTTAGCGCGGTGACAAAGTCCTGTTTATCGCTGCCTTTTAATGACGGCGTAAAAGAGGTTGAACACTATGTTAACGCGCCGGCCATAAGCGACTGGCGTAAACTCTCGGTGCAATCCATTGCTGACTTTGCGCAAACCTTAAGGGACGAAACAACGTGTCATACTGTGGCGCAAAATATGGCACTGTATCATGAAGATTTTACCCGCATATTATTAGAATCGGCGGAGGCTGTCTCTTTACCCACGGCGTTTAAGCAGCATTGTGCTCAATATTGTGCTGACACATTCTCTTCTTCGCCTGCACTGGCTTTAGCGGCGTTACGTGCATTAAGCAGTGAACAAGCCGATACCATCAGCCAGACGTTATTGAATACCCTACTGGATTCAAAGCACGCTGACATCCATGTTCTTAGTGTCATTGCCGGGCGCCATTACGGGCAACTTAGCGGTCATCGCCTGATACAGTTTTTTGAACGTGCCGCAGCCCTTGATGAAGATGAATCGATGGAAGGAAAGCTTTTTGCTGGCTTTTTTTCAGATCTGGTTCAGTTACCATGCCTTAGAGCCGAAGTGTTAGGGGTGCTTCGTTCTACCGAACGCAGTGAGGTATTAGCCCGCGCCTTTGGTCATCTGTTTAGCCAAACGCAGAAGAAGTAGATAATGACACTCGCCGAGCTCACCCTATTTTTGATTTTAGGTTTTGTTGGTTTTCAGTTTTGGCGCATCCGGAGTATATCGGAAGCGGCAAATCAGTACATCCTGCAATATTGTCAAACCCACCAGTTACAACTGTTAACCCTAGCTCGCACGTCTACCCGCATCACGTTCAAATACGCAAAGCCCGATTGGCAATCCCGCTTTATTTTTGAGTTTTCAGGAAATGGCGAAGACAGGTACAGCGGCGAAATTCACATGATAGGAAAGCGTGTTATACGTACCCAGCTTCCTCCCTACCGCGTATGAGAATATCGGGGAAAACTCTTCTCCTATGCCAATAAACAAGCACAAAAAAAGCGGTAGTCCACACTACCGCTTTTTTGAAATTTTGAGCTTCCTTCTCAGCGTTCCATTGCAATTTTCATCGTCCGGATAAAAATCCCTATACGCCCCTTTCCTTCTTATCTCACATCATCCTTCGTGAGCAACTCTTTCCTTGAGTCGATCCCTTTCCATTTATCCATAAAGCACTGTACATCCATAATACAGTATGCCTCATCCATGAAGTTGATCCCTTCAGCCCCCCCGGCTGCGATCCTTTTCTTTGCGTTCCTTACATCACCCCACTTCCATGCACGGTGCGCTCATGTCCTATGAGCTGTCCTTAAGTT
>NZ_JBAHZB010000185.1:0-3575 GCF_036697315.1 Alteromonas sp. 14N.309.X.WAT.G.H12 | reverse complement strand
ACTCATGGGTGATCGCCAATGCCAGTTCCCCAGGGTGAAGAAAAAACGCTTTGCCATCAGCAAGTTCTATCTCGTCACTCATTACCGAATTGAGCGCTTCTTGCACCTCGGCTTTAGGCCCACTTAAATCAATAAACGGGGCCTGATGGTCCTCAAAAACACGAAATTTGTTGCCAAGTCTTATATCAACGGTAAGCCCGCTTATCTGGTCATATTCTGGGGTTGGGTCAATTTTTATTTTGCCCTTTTGAAGGTAATCGAAAATGTCACGATCGCACAAACGCATAAATTCACTGTCCTGACAAAAATAATGGCGGCTATTATGCGCGGCATCATTGCCACGCACAACGTATTCAATTGGCTTATAACTGAGTTAATCCGATGGTTTCACCACGAATATTACTTTCAGACTCACGTTTGGGTAATGTCAGCGCCATTTGCATGGACATGGCTCTGGCGGCTTCCCGGTAAACATTAGCGATAGCACTGTCGGGTTTTTCCAGCACTAACGGCTTGCCAAGATCCGCATGTTCTCGAATTGTGGTATCCAGCGGTAGCGCCGCGAGTAAGGGTAATTCGTAGCGCTGCGCCAACGCTTGGCCGCCGCCTTCTGAAAAGAGGTAATCTTTATGACCACAGGCCGTACACTGATAATAACTCATGTTTTCCACCAGCCCCACCACAGGTACATCCACCTTTTCGAACATGGAGATCCCTTTTTGTGCATCGGCTACGGCCAAATCCTGAGGCGTTGTAACCACCACCGCCGCGCTTAACGGCACTTGTTGTGACATGGTTAACTGAATATCGCCGGTGCCAGGTGGCATATCGACAATCAGATAATCCAATACAGGCCACTGTGTTTCTTCCACAAGTTGGGTTAACGCCCTGCTTGCAATAGGTCCTCGCCACACGGCGGCATCTTCGGCAGGCACTAAATAGCCGATGGAATTGGCCACCAGCCCCCACGCTTCAATGGGCTGCATATGCTTGTTATCTTTGCTGGCGGGATGGGCATCGGGATTACCCAACATAATAGGAACCGACGGCCCATAAATATCCGCATCAAGAATACCCACCTTAGCGCCTTCTTGCATCAGGGCAAAGGCTAAATTCAAACTGGTTGTAGACTTACCCACGCCCCCTTTGCCGGAAGCCACCGCCACAATATTACGAATGTTGGTTACCGCTGGTTGTTTGGTTTGCGCGCCTTCAATTTTCTGAGAAAGGGTGACATCCATTGCCGGGACGCCCGCATTTTTTAGCCCGTTAGCGATGACATTTTGCACTAATTCGTATTGGGTCTGGGCACAAAACGGCAGTGTTACCACACACTTCCCATTGTCAACATTACACCACGGTTGGGTTTGCGCTAAGCTTAGGGCATAATAATCCGCTAAAGATTGAGCGACGACATCGAGCGTCTTGTCACCTTTTTGAGAAAAGAACATAATTCACCTTCAAATTGCATGGCCTTGCCATTTTCGTAATGCAAAAGCGGTACGATTCCGCTAGTATTTGCAGCCATTTTCTAACGCTAGAGAACAGAACTTATCATTATGTCTGAAAACACGTCGACTTCTGTTGCACCAGCCAACGCGAAACGTCGCATTCTGGTTACCAGTGCCCTGCCGTATGCGAACGGCTCTATCCATCTTGGACATCTTCTAGAGCATATCCAAACGGATATCTGGACACGCTTTCAACGCCTGCGCGGACACGAATGCTACAGCGTGTGTGCCGATGATGCCCATGGTACGCCGGTTATGCTTAAAGCCCAGGAACTGGGTATTACGCCAGAAGAAATGGTTGCCCGTACCCGTGCAGAGCATCACCAGGATCTACAGGATTTCTTCGTTGAGTACGACAATTATTATGTGACTCACTCACCGGAAAACAAGGCGTTATGTGAATCAATTTATCAAAGTCTTGATAACGCTGGGTACATAAGCAAGCGTACCATTAATCAATTGTACGACCCACAAAAAGAAATGTTTTTACCGGATCGTTTCGTCAAGGGAACCTGCCCAAGTTGTGGCGCCGAAGATCAAAATGGCGACAGCTGCGACGTGTGTGGTGCAACGTACAGCCCTACGGAACTCAAAGAGCCCCGCAGTATGGTGTCGGGCGCAACGCCAGTTCTCAAAGAATCCGAACACTTTTTCTTCGATTTGCCACAGTTTGAAGGCATGCTTAAAACTTGGATCCGCTCTGGTGCGCTGCAAGATGAAATGGCAAACAAGCTACAAGAATGGTTTGAAGAAGGGTTACAACAGTGGGACATCAGTCGCGATGCCCCCTACTTTGGTTTTGAAATCCCCGGCGCACCTAACAAGTTCTTTTATGTATGGGTAGATGCACCAGTGGGTTACATGGCCAGTTTCCAGCATTTCTGTAACGAAAATAACGTTAACTTTGACGATTTCTGGAAGCCAGGTACAGACACCGAGCTCTATCATTTTATCGGTAAAGACATCACCTATTTCCATTGTTTATTTTGGCCTGCCATGTTGGAAGGCGCTGGATACCGCAAACCAACTGGTGTGAATATTCACGGTTTTGTCACGGTCAATGGCGCGAAAATGTCCAAATCTCGTGGCACCTTTATTAAAGGTCGCACCTACCTTGACCATTTAAATCCTGAATATTTACGCTACTACTTTGCGTCAAAACTCAGCGATGGTGTTACCGACATCGATCTGAATTTCAACGATTTTGCGCAAAAGGTCAATTCTGATCTGGTGGGTAAAGTGGTGAATATCGCCAGCCGTTGTGCCAGCTTTATTACCAAACGGTTTGATGGCAAATTATCAGATTCCATCTTGGATGAAGCCTTAATGGCCGAATTCCATCAAGCTTCCGACAGCATTGCGGCAAATTTTGAAAACCGTAAATACCATCAAACAATACGGGAAATCATGGCCCTGGCAGACAAAGCCAACCAGTTTATTGATGCCAATGCGCCCTGGGTAACCATTAAAGACGAAACCAAACAGCAGTTCACCCACGATGTGTGTTCGCTGGGTATTAATATGTTCCGTATTTTGGTGGCCTACCTAAAACCTGTACTACCGGTACTCGCGCAAAAAGCCGAAGCATTTTTGAATGACTCGTTAACCTGGGAAAGTACCCAAACGGTGCTAACCGGGCACAGCATTACTAAATTCAAAGCCATGATGCAACGCATCGATATGGAGAAAATAGACGCCATGGTAGAAGACTCCAAAGAAAACCTGACCGCCACAGCCGAACCCAAGTTGGCCGCGGACAGTCCGCTGGCAAAAGATCCTATCAGCGATGAAATTACCTTTGATGATTTCGCCAAAGTAGATTTGCGTATTGCACGGATCGCCCATGCAGAACATGTAGAAAAAGCCGATAAACTACTTCGTTTAGAGCTCGACTTAGGCGGTGAAACCAAACAGGTATTTGCAGGCATTAAATCTGCTTATAGCCCGGAAGATCTGATTGGGAAACATACCGTTATGGTAGCAAACCTCGCACCACGTAAAATGCGTTTCGGTATGTCAGAAGGCATGGTATTAGCCGCCGGACCAGGTGGGAAAGAGTTATAC
>NZ_JBAHZB010000184.1:1308-3582 GCF_036697315.1 Alteromonas sp. 14N.309.X.WAT.G.H12 | reverse complement strand
GTCTTCACCTGTACGGGTGGATAGTTCTACTCGGTCTAACGCAGACGAGTCCATGGTGAGGTCTCGACGGTCGAAATATTCGTAAGAATAATCTTCACCGTGTTCGAAGTCTGTGTAACGAATGGATGGCGAGATCTGCACCGCCATTTCCATGGAGTTGGTGTAGAACATATTTGAGAATATGAGCTTGTTCTCTGCGGTCCATGAGTCGTGCAACTGAGAGAAGCCATAGGCATTTTCATTCAGGTTGTCGTAACCGTCATAGAACATTTGGTTTTTAATTTCCCAACCATTATCGGCGTAGTAGATCGTATCAAAATATAATGTGGTTGCTTCGTTAGCCAATTGATCATCTTCTGCCACCAACACAGAACTACGACTTAATTTGGCTGTACCGTAATTTTCTAAGGCATAGGCACTGGATAAATCGGAGGCTTCAAGTGTATCGGGATCTGACACATAATATCCGCCTCCAAGTCCTACAGCATTGAATTCATCCTTGGATATTTCGCCGCTACCATCGGTATCAAGGGATTGTGCTGTACCCGTAGTGTAGGTACCGGTATCAATAAGATCTTGGGTTAAACGGTTCCAGCCCGCAACCTGATTACCATCATAATCTTGATACATACCGCCAAACTCAAAACGTAGGTTTTCGTTGACGTCTACGTTGAAGGACGTTTGCAGGATAGTTTGGTTTGTTGATGTGTTGTCGTAAAAGCTACCGGAATCTTCGATTTCAGCGTAGCCGTAAAATCCCGCTTCTTTACCCGCAATTGTGGCAGGGCCGCCCACTTCGGCGCTTAGAATGTTTTTATCCCAGCTGCCGCGGGTGTATGACAATTCCCCCGTATCCTGCGTCATGTATTGACCTTGGGTTGAACGTGCAGACTTAGGTTCGAAGTTTAAGTATCCCCCCACTTTTGCCGGCCCATAAATGGGTGAAGCGGGGCCACGGACCACATCAATTCGGCTGGATGCACCGATTGGGGTTGGGTAGTTACCTGGGTTATCAAGGCGCTTAACACCACGAAAGTATGATTCACCGGGTGTTCCACGTACGTCCAAAGAGCCTGCAACACCAAAAAAGGATTGCGTGAAGGTACCCGGTGCGAATGCGACAAGATCATCAATATCGCTGATATCGAATCGTTCCATTTGCTCGTATGAAATCGTTGATGCAGAACGAGGCGTTTCAAGAATGGATTTGCCGAAACCGAAAATAGCTTGTACATCTTGGCCGGGCAAACTGCCAAGGGAGCCTTGAACTTCGATCCTTTCTATATCTTCGAGATCGTCGTCTGTATCTGCAGCGAAAGTTTGAGATGAAGCAGAAAGCAATAACCCGTAAGAAATCCCTTTCGCGAGATTTCCTAATGAAAATGAGGGAGTTTTCATAATGATCCTTTAAAGATGAGTTTTAATCGTGTTTTGTAAAACAAGTTTTTACAGGCGGGGGAAAAGCAAAGAAAATGCCAAATCCTGACCGCATGGACAGTTTTTATTGTATTCATTTTACTACTAACGGAAGAATGAGGCCTAGCGGGTTGAGTGTAAAAAAGGCTTTACAAAATAATGACTTAACTTTACTATTTCATCTCTTATGATATTGTAAATATGCAATATCTTAGTGCATTGAAGCACCGTTTTGAGTTTGCCCATTTGTTTGTTCCCCCGCGAAAGGGAAGTGGTATTTGTTCTGATAAAAAGAACGGGATCCTGATGGAATGATTGGCTAAATGGCCTCGCTTGCCAACTTCGTATCCAAAGATAGAGCAATGGAATTCTTACTTTTGACATTGGATATCCGCATAAAAATTCACTATGAACATTTTTTAATAAAGCGATCGCAAATTTAAATGTGAAGAACACATATCCATAAGCTGGATGATATGGGGATTAAGATTTTTATCAAATCCGTGTCGGAAAGCCTTTAATGGGTTTGGTGAGAAAATAACAAAATGAAAATTAAGTTCAAAAATGCAGTAATGATTTGGTCTATTTTGGCCATTGCGCTGGTTGGCAAGGATCTTTTTGGTCAACACACTAACCATGTCGTTCACACTTCATCCAAGGGGGCAGAAAAAGCCGAATACCCCTTTATCCTTGATGTTCAGCCAACAAGGGCCAAGGTAATGATCATGAATATCGCACCTAAATATAAAAAAGGCATGCTTCTTCCCCAAGGTAAGTACGATATCAAAGTTTCACTACCGGGTTATAAATCTAAACGAGTATGGATTAATCACACCAATGATTCACCACACGTTATTC
>NZ_JBAHZB010000184.1:0-1298 GCF_036697315.1 Alteromonas sp. 14N.309.X.WAT.G.H12 | reverse complement strand
CCTTTATACAGCCTTTTAATAGACTTCGTGATTCATGGCTCCCCAGTTTAGGGCTTTCTCTTGAAACGGCGCAATCTCCCGTTGTTGAGACCAACACATATAGAACCTCTGCTGAATTTAAGGTGAAGGCTAGTGTAAGTTCCACTGTTTTAGGTGGTAATTGTGGGTATAACTGCTCCAGTCAATCTGAAGTTCATAACAGGGTGAATACCCTTACTGAAAATGGCTGTTCAGGTAGATCTGAAGTCTTGAACAATGAACTTCAACATATCCTGAGCAGCAACACACTTTTGAAATTGTATAAGAAAAAAACGTTTCCTCTAAAAGAGTATTCATTTTCTTGCTTGATCACCTGTGATGATTGTGATGGTCGAGGAACAGTAACTTGTGGGAGCTGCAGAGGTTCAGGTAGACAAACGGAAGCTTATCAAGCACACGTAAGAGATAATATTCATTATCAAAATGGTCGTGAAGTTTCCCGACATCCCGTTTATGAAACACGATACCGCGAGGTTACGTGTTATTCCTGTTTTGGGTCGGGTGACAAAACATGTGGCACTTGTGGTGGAGCTGGCGTCAATACTTATAAGAAAACCGCCAACTTTTACTCATGTTACGAAAATGCCATGGTGCATTGGACTAAATTCACTAAACTGCCTTGGGTTTGTCAATTCATTCAAAATAGAGCCAATGAACAATTAAATATTGATGATGCTGTAGATTGGCAATACGCCAAGCAAATCGTTCAAGAAAATGGGGCGCCCGGTTTTTACAAGGTGGGTTTGCCAGGCACACTCACCGCGGCTCAATGTAGGGTTGAAGCAAGAAGTCCATATTCAAAAGCCACACAGGGTAATTGCCTTTTATTAGGTAAAATTCCCTACGATACAGATTTCATCTTTGATGAGCATGTGCGTTGGACACAATCTAAGCAGGCTAAAATCCCCCTGACAGGTGAAGCCTTAACCCCAATTTTGAATAATCCTTTGGTGGAAGGTTGTGTGAAGGACATGAATAAAAAACAGGTTCCTTACGGGACTATTCGCTATTTGAATATGGTGCGAGCAGAAACCGTACAGTCACTACAATGGTTGATGAACAAATTGTATGTCATGAACAAGGACGAGAGGGAAAGTATTTCAATATGGAAAGTACTCACAAATAGTATTTTGACTGGCGCTCTACTCGCTGCAATATTGATTGGATATCATTTTCTGGATTATTCCCATAAAAGCCTAAATTTTGGATTGTTTCCCATGATCGCCAATGGGATTGATGTGATCGTAACTGTTTTTGAT
>NZ_JBAHZB010000183.1:0-3632 GCF_036697315.1 Alteromonas sp. 14N.309.X.WAT.G.H12 | reverse complement strand
ATCTTCTTCCGTTTGTGGAGGAACACCCCAACACCAACCCTCAACGAGCACAACGTCCACGGGCTTGGTAATCACTGGCCACGTATCTTGGGGCTTAGGGTTATCGGTGGATTTATCAAATCGGGGCAAGGCCACGGTGTCGCCCCTAATCAGCGCTTTGAATGTGTCTTTGGCCAGTTGAGTATCGTGAGTCCCCGGTACGCCCCGTGTTTTTAGAAGAGGATGAACGGTTTCACTTAACGTTACTCTGGCCCCAGATGAAAGATAAAAATCATCCAATGAAACGGTGACGGCGGTAAGTCCATGGAGCTCGGATAACGCATAGACAAGAAAGTCACAGACTGTCGATTTACCCGAGCCTTGGCAACCGTTTATCCCCACAAAGAAGGGTTCGTTTGCACCTTCATGGTGCGTGGCAATATCTTGCGCAAGAGGGACGAACCATTTTTGTGCAATGTCAGCATAACTTGCTGGTAACTGGTGTTCGGTTAGAAAACCTTTTAAATCCATATTGCTACCTGTTTGACGAGCCATAAGGCTGTTCTATCTCTGTAATATAACTACAACTATTATGCCAACAAAGGTAACGGCGAATGGAATAACACTACTTTTTCGTCGCGACAATGACGGCACGTTGTGGTGCAGGGTAGCCCTCTATAGTCAGACTGTGGTCGTTTGGATCAAGAAAATCCTTTAACGATTGAGAGGTCATCCACTCGGTGGTACGTTGTTCATCGATGGTGGTAACACTGATATCTGCAACCTTAATATCAATAAAACCAAGTCGGTTTAACCACACTTTTAATGCCTCAACACTGGGTAAAAACCAAACATTACGCATTTGAGCATAGCGTTCGCCAGCCATAAGTACCGTGCGCTCATCGCCATCCACCACCAAGGTTTCCAGTACTAATTCGCCACCCTTGCGCAATTGATTTTTCAACTGTTGTAAAAATAGCATAGGATCTTTTCGATGATAGAGTACCCCCATAGAAAAAACCGTATCAAAGGCATTATTTTCAGGCATGTGTTCTATGCCTAAAGGAAGAAAATGGATCCTCGGATCATGATGAAAGTGTTTTATGGCCTGAAACTGAATAAGAAACAACTGCGACGGATCGATACCAAATACGCTGGCCGGCTCGTGGGCTAACATGCGCCACATATGGTAACCGCTGCCACAACCAACATCTAAAACATGCCTGTCTTTTAAGTCACTGATATGGGGGAGTACTCGATCCCACTTCCAGTCAGAGCGCCACTCCGTGTCGATATGGATCCCATGAAGCCAAAAAGGACCTTTGCGCCAGGGCGCAAACTGTTTTAATAAGCCTTCTATTTGTTTGCGTTGATACCCATCTAAATCCGATTCTGAACCAATTTGGACTTTATCGGTTAACTCAATGACAGAAGGTTGGGTGGGCGGCAGTTTTGCTAATAAGCGACACCATTTGGCCAGTTCCCCATGCTGTTCATGCTGACGCCAGTGTGCTAACTGCATAGGCAGGGTTTCCATCCAGGAAGAGAGAGGGCTACCAATGATTTGGCGGTAGCAGTCGTTAAACCACTGTTCGGTATTTTTAGACATTATTGTTTACCTATTTGCGCTTTTAACGGCAACCAATGAACAGAAGTTATAACACTTAAACCACATTACCACATCGGCAAATCCCACATTTTTCAACCGTGATTCATGGGTTTCAAAGGTGTCTGTAAGCATGACGTTTTCCAAGGCTGCGCGCTTTTGGCTTACTTCAAGTTCACTATAGCCATTGTTTCTCTTAAATTGATGGTGTAAATCAATAAGTAAGCGATTTCCCTGTTCGCTGGGATGTTTTATTTTCTCAGACAAAATAAGAATGCCGCCAGGGTTGAGGCCGTTAAATATACTGGTTAACAGGGCTTCTCTTTCCTCAGGGGCAATAAACTGCAGGGTAAAATTCATGATTACCATCGATGCGTTTTGGATCACTGTATCGGTGGCGGATTCACAGCGTAACTCAATGGGATTGGGCAAGTGAAAACTGCTGGTAATCCGTTCACAACGTTCAAGCATGGCCGGTGAGTTATCCACACCAATAATTTTGCATGTGGTGTGCTGACTGTTTCTTGCCACAGCTAAACTCGCAGCACCCAATGAACAGCCTAGATCGAACACATGACTGTCTGGCGTAACATAGGTTTTGGCTAAATCACCGATGGTATGCAGTATGGTCTGATAGCCAGGAACGGATCGCTGAATCATATCGGGAAAGACATCAGCGACTTGTTCATCAAAACGAAAGTCGCTGACCTTATTCATAGGTGACGCAAAAATATTATCGGGCTTTTGCACGGTTTGGATACCCACTGACAATTATCGAAAGGACGCCAATTTTACTCAAAAGTGCATGTTTTTACATACCTATTGCAGAAATTTTGTAATAATACTTCAACTTTAAGCTTTGTATCTTATTAGTCTAAAGTATAAGATGAAGCGAATAAATTAACTTTTTTGTTTGAGCGAACACAGTATGACTCGTATTTTAGTTGCAGATGATCATCCACTGTTCAGGGAAGCACTCAGTGCCGCTCTTGAGCCCCATTTTAAGGACGCAGAGATCCTTGAAGCTGACAGTTTAGAGTCTACGTTGAAAGTGCTTGGTGAAAACGATCAAGTGGACTTATTGTTATTGGATCTCAATATGCCGGGCGGGGAGTATTTTAACGGATTAATTTCTGTCAAAGACAGTTACCCTGCATTACCAATTGCGGTTATTTCCGCCAATGAATCTATCGAAGTGGTGGCCCAGGTGATGGGGTTGGGGGCGGAAGGTTTTATCCCTAAATCAACCCCCACTGCGCAAATTGCTGAGGCCATCATCACTGTCAAAGATGGCGGTAGCTGGGTGCCTGAAACAATGAAAGACGAGCTGGAAAACGTGGATGAGGAAATGACAACGTTGCTCAAGCGTTTTAGAGAGCTGACACCAAAACAAATCCAGGTGTTAAGTTATCTGCGGGCAGGGTTGATGAATAAGCAAATTGCCCACGAAATGAACGTAACGGAAGCAACGATAAAAGCACACATCAGCGCCATTTTACGTAAATTGGAAATTAACACCCGTACCCAAGCGGTGTTGTTGATGGATAAACTTCAGTTTAACTGATGCAAAGGTAGTAGTCTTTCATCGCCAATAAAAAAGCCGTCAATTGACGGCTTTTTTGATCCTGATTGTTTGAAAGCTAGCTTTGGCTATTGATCTTCGCTACTAATTCTTCGTGGTCGAAATCGTCCACATTGATCGTGCGTAATCGTCCTGCTTCGGCAACGTTAAGTAACCTAGCTTCATCCTCCGTTATCCAACCTTCTTGCAAAGCTTCGTCTGCCAATACATCCAGGTTAGTGAAGGACAGTTTTGCCCCTTTGTTGTCACAGATTTTGTCAAAAATCGGTTCGACAGCGATGATATTTTCAAGGGTTTGCTCTAAATCCCCAAACAGATTGCCTTCTTCTCGGGTGAGGTATTGGCCGTCACCCAAACGTGTGCGAGGTAAACTCGGTGTCTGCAGTATCTGGGCTACGGTGTGTTCAAGGGTATCGCTGGGTTTCTTACAACGGCGACCAAATGGCAACACTAACAGGCGTAAGG
>NZ_JBAHZB010000182.1:0-3662 GCF_036697315.1 Alteromonas sp. 14N.309.X.WAT.G.H12 | reverse complement strand
GCAAGGGTGTAGTAAACTGCATAGTTACGAAATTTCAATTATTTGATACC
This sequence comes from Alteromonas sp. 14N.309.X.WAT.G.H12, assembly GCF_036697315.1. Taxonomy (NCBI): domain Bacteria; kingdom Pseudomonadati; phylum Pseudomonadota; class Gammaproteobacteria; order Alteromonadales; family Alteromonadaceae; genus Alteromonas; species Alteromonas sp. 14N.309.X.WAT.G.H12. The sequence goes on along the minus strand of NZ_JBAHZB010000182.1, from coordinate 3,612 downwards.
TAGTGTATCAAGCAAAAAAGGAAATGTTATGGCGATTTTTTCTGTATCACTGACTTTCGACAAGGCGCCTGCGCCCTGGGGCGATAACGCGCGTTTTAGTTTCACCGAAAACGGCGCAGTGATACACCTGAGTAGTGAAGAAAACGCAGAGCGTGAAATTTGTCAGGCTGGACGTCGCATTGATGGCTTAAACATCAGTGAAGTTCAGTTAGAAGGTGATTGGTGTATAGCGCACCAATGGGCCTTCGCCATGAGTTACACTCGGGCAAGAAAGCCTGGGCGCATTCACTGGGCAGACAACAGTGATAAGCAACGGCTAGAAAAAGAATATGAAGCACTGCAATTTACCCGCAATCTGGTTAACGATACGCCAGAAGATCTCTCACCTGAAACCTTGGCTTTGCGCGCCGCGCAGTACTTACAATCTGTAGGTGGCGATAAAATTACGGTAACTACCACGGTGGGTGAAGGGTTAAAAGACGCCGGATGGACTGGTATCTATAACGTAGGCCGTGGCAGTGAACGGCCACCGGTAATGTTGGAAGTGGATTATAACCCAACGGGAAATCCTGATGCCCCAGTAGACGCCGCATTGGTAGGAAAAGGGATCACCTTTGATAGTGGTGGTTACAGTTTAAAATCCAGCGAAGGCATGCTGGATATGAAGTGTGACATGGGAGGCGCAGCAACGGTGACAGGCGCGTTAGGTTTAGCCATCACCCAAGGCTTAACCAAACGGGTGCGTTTGCTGTTATGTTGCGCGGAAAACCTCGTCAGCGGTCACGCGTATAAACTGGGCGATGTATTAACGTACAAAAATGGTGTTTCAGTTGAAATTGTAAATACCGATGCCGAAGGGCGCTTAGTGCTTGCCGATGGCCTGTTGCGGGCCACCGAGCTTGAGGCGCCTTTAATTATTAACGCCGCTACCCTTACCGGCGCTGCCACTGTGGCGTTAGGTCATGACTACCATGCTGTGTTTAGTTTGGATGATAATGCCCGCCAGGCCATGCTGACGGCGGCGCAAGAGGAAAACGAAAAATTCTGGCCATTGCCGGTTGCGCGCTGGCATCAGGATAAATGTCCCTCTGCCTTTGCCGATACGGCCAATAGCAGACCGCAAAAAGGGGGCGGTGTGGGTGGCGCCTCTAACGCTGCTGGCTTCCTTTCTCGTTTTGTCAATGAGGCAGGAACAGGCTGGATCCACCTTGATTTGGCCGCCGCCTATCATGGTTCAGCAACCAGTGAGATGCCCGTAGGTGCCACCGGTAAGGGAATTCGTGCCATAGCCCGTATTCTTCACACTTATGGCCGTTAACGGCTAACACAAACGCATACGTGGCCACTTGATTAGACGACAGTGACTTTATTGTCACCAAGCCTAATCATTGGGCCACGGCAATTCCCTTTTACTATCGCCCACTGCTTACTGGAGAGATAAGCTCATGGATACCTGGTCAGCGGCCGTTATGTTGTTTTTAATCATGGATCCATTGGGTAATTTGCCCGTGTTTATGTCTGTGCTAAAAACCATTGAGCCGAAACGACGACGGATTATACTCATTAGAGAATTAGTCTTTGCGCTTCTGATCCTCATGCTGTTTTTACACAGTGGTCAGGCGGTACTTGATTTTCTCAATGTGCAGCAAGAAACCGTGAGTATTGCCGGTGGGATTATTCTATTTCTTATTGCCCTCAAAATGATTTTTCCACAGTCAGGAAACCCATTGGGGCTGGCTGTGGGCGAAGAGCCTTTCCTTGTGCCATTGGCCATTCCTATGATTGCCGGTCCGTCTACGTTAGCGGCACTGATCCTGCTTGCGAATCAAAATCCCGATAGGATGATAGACTGGACCATTGCACTGGGTGCCGCCTGGATTATCAGTGCGGTCATTTTGATGTTTTCGGGTATTTTTCATCGCTTGCTTGGTGAGCGAGGACTTACCGCGATGGAGCGATTGATGGGGATGATCTTGGTGATGATTTCAATTCAGATGTTGCTGGACGGCATTAGCCACTACTTTACCCATTCCAGCGGAGTATAAGCACTATGACTAAACTTTCTACTTTTTCCCGGGTGCGTCAACTGGAAGGTTGGCAAGCGGTGGCTTTCAGCGCTGCCATGTTGGAAAGAATGTTACCGAATTTTGCGCTGTTTAAAGAAGTCACAGGCTTTGACGACGAAGGTGTGTGTGAAAAGTGTTTGGGCTTGCTGTGGGAATCCATAAAAAGCCCCAAAAGCAAAATTAATTTTTCGGTTCAATTAGAAAAAGTTGAGCAGGTCACGCCTGACACGGCAGATTACGATACCTTTGGCGTGTATCCGGCCATTGATGCCACCATCGGTTTAGAGGCTGCGATTATGTTGGTGCTTAAACAGGATCTACAGGGTGCTGTGGTTATCAGTAAATTATCCCAAGGAAGCGTGGAAGCGTATTTATTGGCAAGTGGCGTAGCAGAAGATGATATCAAAGGGCATCCTTTGATGGAGTTTGAGGTGTCATTACAAAATGCATTACTTGATGCTATGGCCACTCCAGGGCCAGTTGCAAGTGTCTGTGACACCCTAAAACAACTGGCACTGGAAGAAGGTATTTCTAATATCGGTCTTGAAATACAAAACTAATCTTGATTGGCTGACACGTCATACCGCAATAACTGATATTGCACTTGGGCTAAGCGCTTTTCTTTTATTTGTATTAGCCTGGGATCGGCAGGAAGGGGCGGGGCAGTAATTTCCCGCTCAACATAAATTACGCCGTCGGGCTTTATCAGGTTGTGCTGTAAAATTTGCTGTATTGCCGGTGTCGCTAGGTTTTTATTAAAGGGCGGGTCGATAAAGATAATATCGAAGGCCTCATCAAGGGTGGGGAGTGTTTTTAACGCCTCGCCCTGTATCACCTTGGCGTCGGCCTCTAAAATGCGGGTATTTTGTGTTAGTTGCTCGGCTACAGCGCGATCATATTCGATAAAGGTGCAATGCTTGGCATACCGTGACAGCGCTTCAAAGCCCAGTCCACCAGACCCGGCAAAGACATCAAGACATCGGGCATCGTGGAGATCGCCCATGAGCCAGTTAAACAGGGTTTCTTTGTTTCTATCGGTGGTTGGTCGCAAACCGTCGATGTCTGCAACGGGCAATTTTCGCCCGCGCCACTGGCCAGCGATAATTCTCACATTTCCGGGTTTTTGCTTTTGACGTAAAGGCTTTTTGGATACTCGCTTCATGGGTGCTGACAATGTATGATAACGGCTATTGAAAGTCGGCCAGTGTAGCCGAATTTTGCCGTTTTAATAAGGATTTGACCAAACAATGTCGAAACTTTTTGGCTGGTTCAGTAAGAACAAGCATTCTAAAAAAGATGAAAAAGCAAAAAATACGCAGGAACAAGTTCCTGTATCCGATGAACCCCAGGTCCCTGATGCAGAGCCTGAAATAACGCCATCTCCCGCCAGTATTGACGATGATGCCGATACTTCGGAGGCGGGCGCTGACAAAGATGGGCAACCCCTTGATGAGGCAAAATTAAAAGCTGACGTTGAACCCCTTGGGGATAACGACGATGAAAATGAATCGCCGGTGGTGGTAACAGAAGCAATCGCTGGTAGTGT
>NZ_JBAHZB010000181.1:0-3722 GCF_036697315.1 Alteromonas sp. 14N.309.X.WAT.G.H12 | reverse complement strand
TGCTTATGTGGGTCGAAAAATCGTCGATGGTAGCACCTTATTTCGTTCGGCCACCGGTGCGTTAAAGGAAGGAAAGCTCCATGATCACGCCATCGAAAATTGCCAACCAAACACCGTGTGTGTGGGGCAATTTGATGAAGTCGGCAGCACCGATGTGGTGGCCACCGTGAGTAGCGCTGGCGAAAAAAACGACCTAGAAAAACCCTTTAGTATTACAGTACCTTTTCGGCATTTTCTCACCACCCATATCACCCATCATGCGGCCATCTTAGTGGTCAATGGTGAAGGGGATGTGCTTATTCGTCAGGACAATATAAAACCGGATGCCGGTGCTGCCAGCCTGACCTTTCACAATGTAAAAGATCTTCTTCTGTCTGCCGACAATAGCCCGGTAACCACCAGTGATTTTATCGAACGAAGAGTGGCAGAAAAAAACTACCGTTTTTACTTTATGCCCTGGACCTCCCAGAGCGTGCCTTTGACCCAGACCATCAAGATGGACTCCCCAAAGGCAAACAGTGAGGAAAATGGCGTTCACAGGGTGCTGTCAACGCAGTTTTATATCATCGGCGTAAAAAGCGTTTCAGAATTACAGAAAGAAAAGCTGCGCATCCCCAATACCATCGCGGCCTTTGTGTTGCTGTTTGTGTTTATGCTGCTCAGTTTGTTGCCACTGATGAAAATTCGCCTGATTTCCGCCGCCCAGTCGTTAACCTTGATGGATAGAAAAGCGGCGATGTACGGGGTGATCATGTTCATTGCCTTTGGGCATATCTTTGTGTTGTTTGCCATCAGTACATTTTTAGAAACCGGCAAAATAAAAGAAGAAGGCGTGAACATCGCAGATGGCATGAAGGCGTCGTTTCAACAAGAGCTAAACGCCATACTCGGTGAAGCCACGGACGTCATTCGGGCACAATCCCCCACGCTGACCAATCGTGAAATCGCCGATCACCTACTGTATCCACCTGATAGCAAACCTTGGTCTGCAGATACGCAAAACTGGCTGGAAAGTGTGTTTTTTCTTGATAGCGAAGGGCAATCTGAAGGGGACATGCGTTCAGTGTATTGGTCTCACCGTTCTTTTTTTCGCAATGAACAATGCGCTAAAGATCTAACGAAAGAAACATGCATGGTGGAAAAAGAAAATGGGCTATCGTTAGCAAACCGAATCTATTTTCAACGGGCCAGAGACTGCGAGGTTTGGCCCATGACCCCGCGTCTGGCCGTTATCAACAGCCTGAAGATTCTCGAACCTAATTTGTGTCCTGGGTTGTTCCTACAGCGTATTTTTAATAAACGGGATTCTCGTCTGTCCACCCAATTTTCCGCCCGTTTAACCACCGGCGAGTTATCGGTGATAAACACAATGACGGAAGAAATCCAACGGTCAAAAAATCCCCCAAATATTTTGGCGCCTTTTCATGTCGCCCGTCGCTTTTTTAATACCTTGTCTGTAGCGCCTGAGGGTTCGTCAACTCAGGTGGTGAGCTTTGGCAGTAAATTTCGCACGTTTTTTGCGCCCGTACTCACACCAGGGTATGGATTTATTGTCTTTGATAACCACACGGGCCAGGTATTGTTTCATAGTCAAAAAGACCGGGTACTTAACGAAAATATTTTTGTGCAAACCGATAACAACCCGGTATTAATGGAGTTGGCAAGAACGCAAAAAAGCCAGGCTGCTGCCATTCAAACGGTTTATCGTGGTCGTGAGCATATTTTCGTGGTCAGTGATTTAACTGACGGCCTGCCATGGTCGTTGGCCGTTACCCAGGATCTCACTAACCAGCGGGCGTTGTTTTTTCTGCGCATGTTTACCATCGTGGCTTACTTTTTGGTTTCCATGGTGATGCTAATACTGGTGTATGAACTTATTGAACGAATATACCGAAGTCGCCACCATGGCCTCTTATTCAACACCAAATATCAAATGATTCAACGCCTGGGATTAGGCGAATACCATTCTGCCACCCATGGCCGTCTTTTTATCGCCACCGGCGGTAGCTTGATTGTGGTGGTGATTACGGTTTTTTATTTTTCGTCATCCATGCAATATATGTCCGCCCTGTCACATATTTTTGCCGATGCGTCCCATCAACAGTTACACCAGTCTAAACAAGAGATCCATGAATATACCCAGCAAATGCTCGGAAACAATGCACGCCATTTTACCGACCAACCGCGTATATTTTCTTCTTCGATACAGAAAAATCCTGCAGGTGTGTGTGATGACATAGTGAGTGCTGAACATACGCCGGATGATTGGGCCTATTTTCCGGTGTTTTCACCCTCACTGTATTTTTCTTTATTGTCTTTCTCACAAACAAAGGTGCCCTTGTATGAAAAGCTCCTCGCGCTGGAATTTACGCTGAATGACGCCGCTTCGGATCCACAGACACCTAAAATCAATAACCAATCCCAGGCTAGGCCTTGTACCTTTAGTTTGCTGGATATAGGGGAAGGCAAAACCCATGTGTTCGGTTATGTCATTTTATCCTTGTTATGCGGGCTGCTATTTTTAGTAATAAGCGTCCCCATTGTTCACAACCTGTTTATTCGGCGGGTGCTGGGGTTACACATTCCGTTGCATTTTAGAATGAAAATGCCGCCGCTTAGCAGTGAAACCTTTGGCCGTTTAAGTATTGCTGTCAGGCAAACCCCGCAGCAGCGTTTCGATTGGCACGAATCAGCTGATTTATTTTTTCTGGGACGTTTTTATATTGGGCATTTTCTTTCTGGTAGTGCCACCCATACCGCCCACTGTGCCCTTGCCCAGCATATTGCCCAAGCCCAAACATACGTACTAAAAAAGTTAACAGAAATAGAAAAACAAGCCGGTTATAAAGGAAATAGGGCAAAACGGCTTGTCATTTACGGTATTGAAGATGTGGCCTTTAACCGTGATGAACGGCTTATGTCGCTGGCCGCGTTAACCCTATTGAGTGAACAAACGTCATTGCATCTGGTGTTGGAATGTGAGGTGGCACCTTTATATCGCCTTACCCAGCAACAATATTATGCGTCCCGTTGTGGTGAGAAACAAAACGCAGACAGCACTGAGGTGTATGGGTGGAGTCAATTATTAGCACAATTTGAGAAACATTATGCCTGGGCGCCTATGCACAAATGTCGTCCTTATCATAAACAAGATAGTTGGGCGTGCTTAGAGAATGAATCAGCGGGATGGCCGGAACTTATGGCAATACGTGAGCGTTTTAGTGAATACTTACACCTGTGTCATGGTGGCGCAAACGGTGACGCTGCTGCTTTAGAGCAAACAAAACAACAAGAAGCACAGTGGGTGAAAACCTATTGGCAAGCCGATCAAATTATCGAATATTTTTCGGCAGAGGCCGGTGCCTTGTATCGAAAGCGTTGGGAATTATGCACCCGACAAGAACGACTCATGTTGTATCAAATTGCCCGGGGGGATCAACCGAATCCCGCTAACCTTATTCCGTTGGAACACTTAGTGCGTCGCGGATACCTGTTTCGGGACGCCGAATGGTTTATTGTCAACGAGAGCTTTCGCTTGTTTGTGCTTGGGGCCGAATCGCCGGTACGAATGTCTCAATGGTTGGCTGAGGCCCAGGATAGCACCTGGCGCTATTTCAGGGTGCCCTTGTTTATATTATTGATCACATCCGTGGCGATTTTGGTTTATGTGACCACCGATTCCATACAGTCGTTTTTGGCCATTTTAAGTGCGGTGTTAGGTA
>NZ_JBAHZB010000180.1:0-3793 GCF_036697315.1 Alteromonas sp. 14N.309.X.WAT.G.H12 | reverse complement strand
TCATGTTCATCTGCCTATCCTTAACTCTCTATAGAGTAAATTGAGATAGGCAGTTACACAAAATTAGTTACAGTCTCTTGGCTTTTGCTCCTTCGTCGCTAATTTTAGCCAACTATATTTTGCCTGTTAACAGGGCGTTAGCTACCTAAATCATTTCACGGAACATAAGGAGATCGAAATGAGTAATTGTAATCAAGAACATCGTCATTGGCCTTTTTTAGAGTCACTACCTCATGACCAAGGTGGCCACGGGCGTCATAAATGTGCTGGCTGTGCCTATGAATTAGGTTATCAAGCTGGAGTTCGAAGAGATGAACGTCTTCACATAGATTTGGATTCATTGCCTGAAAGTCAAGCGGGTACAGTTCGTCACAAAAGTCCGCACGCTGCTTTTGCTCAAGGTTACTATGACGGTGTCCACTCATCGTATAGCGGTAGCTAACAAACCACTGTAGTCACTCGCTGGCGCTCGTTGGGACACAAACTCGCAGGCTCCCTTCGCTTCGCTCCGTATTATAGCCTGCGTATTTGTGCCCCTAAGTGGGGTGTTAGCACTAAACTAGGATGTTCATGCTCAATAAAACACAGATTATATCAATGTTAGAGTTTTCAAAGGAACACTGGCCTTCAATTTCTACACTTGTAGTAGGCTTATCTTTAGGTACTAGTATCTTCTACGCAGAGAGTTATTTTGAAAAATTCGGTTTGAGCTATCTGCATTTTGTTGACTTCACCGATCTAATTAAACTTCTTTTCCTTAGTAAGACATTTTTTATATCAATAATTCTTTTGTCTGGACTTTTTATCCTTGCCTCTCTTCTGGGGAGCAAAGAAGAAGTTACGGAGTCGAAGGTTAGCCGAGCAAAAACATTCTTCACAGTAGTTATCTCACTAGTTCTAGTACCAGTTATATTTTTTATCGTAATTGCCCCTTTTACATCTCCTTCATTAGATGCTTCTAGCATAAAAAATGGATATGCTGCTTTTTACAACATCGTTTACCATGGTGGTAAGAGTAAGGTTAAATGTGCAAGTATAATTGCAGTTTCATCAAGTAATTACTTAGTTTGGGATTTCAAGAATAACAAAACGATTATAATCCCAAAATCTCAAATAATAGACTTTCACTTAACGTTGGAAAAGTTCAAAAGTAAAGCGGCACAGCAAGATGTAGATACCAAAATCGAAGAACTTGAAGAAAGGAAGCAAAAGCTTGCTAAGGTTTGCGAGCATGTTTAGTGCTAACAAACAAATCATGGCCGACGCGCAAACAGCACGCGCCGCATATTCGAAGAGTTATGCATTTATAAGGGATTTGCCATGTTTGAAGACTTGATAAAAGAGATGGAGCGTATGAATGGACAGTCGCTATCTGTAGCAATCGAATCGGATGAGAAGGGGTATATCGATAAGCAATGCCCTAATGAAGATTGCGAGTTTATTTTTAAAGTCAACGAAGAGGATTGGGCCAATATCTTTAGGGATGAAGCCGTATGGTGCCCGTTTTGTCGTCATGAAGCTCCATCAGATCAGTGGTTTACGATTGAACAAGTCGAACATTCTAAAGCCGAGGCGTTTGCTGTAATGCAAGGGAAAATCCATAACTCCCTCCGAACTGGTGCTCAAAAGTTCAATCGGCGTCAACCGAAAAACAGCTTCATCTCAATGTCAATGAAAGTAACAGGCGGTCCCAAAAGAACACATACCATTCCTGCAAAGGCAGCGGATCTTATGCAGTTGGAAATTCAATGTGAAAGCTGCGAATCCAGATTTTCTGTTGTAGGTAGCGCATACTTCTGCCCTGCGTGCGGTCATAACTCCGTAACTCGTACTTTTAGGGACTCATTACGGAAAATTCGGGCTAAGAAAGATAGTGTCGGTGTTGTTAAACAGGCGCTAATCGAGACAGCAGGGAAAGATGAAGCGGAGCTAACATGCAGATCGCTGATTGAGACATGTATTAGTGATGGAGTGGTTTCCTTCCAGAAATATTGTGAAGGCATGTATGAAGCTTTTGGAAAGGCACCGTTTAACGCTTTTCAGCGTTTAGAACAAGCTAGTGAGCTTTGGAAAAAGGCGGTTCAAAAAGGGTTTGATCAATGGCTGAGTGAAGACGAAATCAATGTACTACGCATTCTATATCAAAAGCGCCATTTGCTCGCCCACAATGAAGGAATTGTTGATGAGAAGTACATTCAAAAATCAGGTGATAACAAATACAAAGAAGGCCAGCGCTTAATTGTTTCGGCTAACGATGTGGAAAACCTAGTGACGTGTTTAGAGAAATTGTCTACTGGTATTGAAGAGGCGTGTAGCAATGCATAACAAGGCGCTGCACTCGGAAAAATTACTCGCTCTGCTCCTAATTTTCCGGTGAGCGCGGCGTTAGGCTTTTGGAGAAATATTCAACATGGTTAAAAAGGGTATGCTTCTTCAGCTATTGGATGAACTCCGAAAGCTAGAGGAAAAAGGTTGTGAGTTTACCGCTAAAGAAGTAGCGGAATCAGTCGGTTACAGTGTCAGCTCTGTAAACAAATACTTTAACGAAAAGCTTAAGGGCGAGTACATCGTTAAAGTGACCCGTTCACTATGGAAATGCAGCGGTATTAACAAACTCTCCAATGACGAGTTTTTCAGGCTCATGTCCCAGAGTTTGAATACACAGTCCAAATCACCTGATGAAATTCTCTCGGAACAACTAATAAAAAGAAGTCATGATGCTTTTACATTGGCGCTTGAAGTGTATAACCGTCCAACATTGGGCAATCGGGTTGAAGCATTTACCATTATGATGGTAAATGCTTGGGAACTCATGCTTAAATCGGAACTAGCAAAAAGAGAAGGCGCTTCAAGTATTTTTAAAGAGGGTGATTTCAGCATTAGCATTCGTGAAGCCATGTGTAAGCTAATGGAGTCATCCGACAATGTGGCTAAAAACTTGGAAACGTTGATTGATCTTAGAGATCATGCGATTCATCTGCTTATTCCAGAGTTACAACCTCAATTATCTCGTTTGTTCCAAGCAACAGTACTGAATTATCAAAAACGTTATAAAGCGTTAATGGGCAATAGCCCATTAGCGGGTCAAAGCGTTGGTTTGTTGAGTCTTATTGTCGATGGGTGTGAACCTGAAGTCGCAGTTATCAAAGAAACTTATGGCGAGTTAACCGCAACTCAAGTGAAAAGCTTTTTGGGCAAATTTACAGAAATGGCACGAGAATGTGACTCGGATGAATTTTCGATTTCTGTAGACTATAAGTTAGCGTTAACCAAAAAGTCTTCAGAGAGTGATTTATCTTTATCACTAAGTGATGGTGGTGAGAAAGCAATTATCATCCGTGAAACTAAAGATCCAGATGTTACCCATCCATACCATCAGAACACAGCAATCGCAGAAATTAACCTTCGACAAGAACTCGTTAAAATAACGAGCTACTCTTTTCAAGCTGTTGTTAAGAAGAACAAAATACAGAAAGCCAAGCGCTCTAACTATCATTATGAACTAGATGGGCGTCACAGGTACTCTGAGGCTTTCATTGAATGGTTTGTGAATAATCTTAACCAGAAAAATTGGCTGGACGGTGCATTAAAAAGTCACCGTAACCGTCGAAAAAAAGCCTAACAAAGCATTTAAGAGTGATTCGCAACGCTTGGCAGTTTCGCTTCGCTCAAGTATAGCCAAGCGTCGCTCACACCTTAATGCGGCGTTATATGCGAGTGAATGATTTGAGTTACGAATGATCGATTTTAAGGTTCAAACTGGCAGGGATTCCTTTGGTCCATTTGTTCAGAC
>NZ_JBAHZB010000017.1:13152-51056 GCF_036697315.1 Alteromonas sp. 14N.309.X.WAT.G.H12 | reverse complement strand
TCCGGCGGAAGCGGGCGGTTCCCCTGTAATTCAAAGTAATCTTTTTTGTCTCCAAGAACACCGTAAGTGACATTGAGTCCGGGAATGGCAGACTGTAAGCGAATGGCTTTAAAGCCTTGCTGTTGCAATGCCTCGGCTTTATCTAAGGTGTCTTCAATGGAACTGCCGCTGGCGTGGGCGTATAAGGTGACACCCTGACGACTTTTACCCCCGAGTAATTGATATACGGGTAAATTAGCCACTTTACCTTTGATATCCCACAATGCCATATCGATGGCGGCGATGGCCGCCATGTTCACCGGCCCTTTACGCCAGTAAACCCCCTTATAAAGATATTGCCAAATATCTTCAATATCGTGGGCGTTGCGACCGATGAGACAAGGAATGATGTGTTCTTCAAGACAGGTGACCACCGCCATTTCTCGTCCGTTTAATGTGGCGTCTCCAATACCGTAGAGCCCTTCATCGGTGATGACTTTGACCGTTACGAAGTTTCTGCCGGGGTTGCACACAAACACCTTTATTGCTGAAATTTTCACCCAAGTCTCCTTTGATATTAAACATAAAACGTTTTACTAAAACGTTTTAGTTGATGAAGCTATCATAGTCATGCACAATGTCAACAACACATTAACAACAATGTAAACCTACCTTATTCATGCAAAAAGCAAAACTGGTCGATGTTGCACGTTTAGCCAAAGTCTCAAATAGTACGGTCTCTCAATACCTTAATGGGCGTTTTGACTATATGTCCAAAGAAACCCAACAGCGCATACGGGCGGCAATTAAAGAGCTGGATTACACGCCGAATCCCACCGCCCGTAATCTAAAAGGAAAAAAGACGTCGATGGTGGGGGTGATCGTTCGAGATATAACGGGGTTTGATACCTGTCGAACCATACGAGGCGTAGACGATTTTTGTCGTAAGCATCAGTACAATGCACAGATTTTCAGTACTGATTTTGATCCCGATGTGGAGGCGCGGGCGTTAGAAGCCCTCTATCAAATGCGGGTAGACGGCATCATTATTGCCTCGTCGGGTAAAAATAACGACCTTATTGCGGATTATATTGAAAAGGGGATGCCGGTGGTGCATTTCCAGTTAGAGCATGATGGTAGCGAAAAGAATTTAGTCTTATCTGACTATCGCAAAGCCGCCTTTGAGGCCACGGAATATCTCATTGACTTAGGCCACAGGCGTATTTGCTTTGTGACCCAAACCTTTGAAAATGTAAAGTCGAGAAAAGAGCGCTACAGTGGTTATATCGATGCGCTGGCCAAACATAACGTGCCTTTTTCATCCTCATTGATTCAATACTGGCACCGGCAAACGGGCTTTGAACAAGCGCCAAAAGCCCTGTTGCAATCTGACAATCCACCCACGGCGTTTTTTACTCAGCACTTGGCCATTACCACTGAATTATTGGCCCATTTAAATCAGGAAGGCATTGCAATACCCGACGATGTATCCTTGATTGGCTTTGATGATATTCCCATGACGGACTTTTTTAAGGTGCCTGTGACGGTGGTTAAACAAGAGCCTTATGTTATCGGTAAGGAAGCGGCGAGTTTATTGCTGGATATTATTGAGAATAAAGATCGTCATTCACAAAAACTGATGATTTCTTGTTCTATAACGAAGCGACAGTCGTGTCGGGCGATATAAAAGCCCCGGACACGAATGCCCGGAGCCTTGGGCGAGTTGTTAATAGAAGTAATAGTTAAACTGTAACTTCACCATGCGTTGCTGGTTTAACGTTTCTGCGGTGATCCCTTGATCGCCGGTGGGGGCTCCCAGTATGGCACCTATGGGTGCCGCTGGCGGGCTAATAAAGTCTGCCGAGCGGGCATTGGTGAGATTTGTTATCGACAGCATCACATCCCAAACGCCATCGCCTGCTTCCACGCCGGCAGTGAAATCCAAAGTGGTTAGGCTGTCGGAACGAAAGGTTTCGTTAATTTGACTGACCATATCATCGCGGTATCGTACGTAACCTGAGGAACGGAATAGTAAATCGTTAACGTTCAGTTCAGTAATGTAGGAATAGCCAATATTACCGGTAAACTTCGGCGCCTGGGCCAAATCACTGCCATCATCTTTATGTACGCTATCTGCATAGGTAAGGGCACCACTTAGACGCCAGTCATCGTTTAACTGATAAAGGCCATCAAGCTCAAAGCCGGTGGACTCTACATCCACATTTTGGGTAAGAAAGCCGGCACTGGAATCGGTGACTAAAAAGGACGTTTCCTGGAAGTCTTCGATTTCAGTGTAAAATAACGCCACATTCAGGTTCATCTTACGGTCAAACAGCACCATTTTGCTGCCGGCCTCATAGGTTTGGGTTTCTTCTGTTTTCACCCGTGCGCCGCCATCCGCTACATCCAGTGAAGGATCGCCACTGCTAACTTCGGCCGACTCGGCAAACCCACCGGTTTTGCTTCCCAGGCCATAAGACGTGTACAACGAGACATTTTTTGACATCTCGTAACGAAGGGACACGTTACCATTTAGGAAACTGTCACTAAACGTGAGATCTGATTCGAAAGGCGGGTTCACCACCGTGTTCCACAAGGTGGCAAGGGAGCCCTGAATACGGTCAAATTGCACGTCTTTGGTTTCATCGGTATAGCGTAAACCAGCAGACAGTGTGGTTTTGTCGTTTAAATAAATATCCGATTGGATAAATGCTGACAAGGTTTCGGTCTTTTGTTTGAAGTCATTGCCAAAAGCACCATTGAAAATTTCTCCGGCGGTATCACCTGGCGGGAAGTTTGGTGTATTATAATATTGCCATTCGAGTGAATCCCAATCGCTTTTGAAGTAAAACAAACCGGCCATGTAATCGAAATCGGTACGTCCCTCAGACGCTAACCGCAACTCCTGCGAAAACTGGTCATAGTCTTCTTCCCGCTTAAAATAGGTGCTGTAGTAGTCGACTTCACCGGTGGTGACATAGGTGTACTCATCAAAAGCGTTACCAAAATCGAAATCATCGTAGAAAAGAATATCGTAGGTAGCGGTAGAGGTGACTGACGTGAGTACGAGATCATCGAAGTTTTTTTCCATCGTAAGGGTAAAGGCGTCCACGGAGGTGTCGTGATAACTTTCGTCATACGGACATTCTTCACAGGTGGCGGTTTTGGTATCGTTTAGCTGGGCTTCACCGACGATTTCCAGTACGTCTTCGGAAAAATAGCCGCCATTGTCGACATACTGATAACCGTTACCTATTCGTTCACTGTCAGAATGCTGATAAGAAGCGGTAATGGATAGGGTATCTGTGGGCGTATACACCGCGGTCACTCGCACGCCTTGATCACTGTCTTCGGGAACATCCCGACCCGTGGCGAGGTTTTCCACCCAGCCGTCCTGCTCCACAAAGTGGCCGGCTACCCGTACACTCAGATCATCGGTAATCGGCATGTTGATGCCGCCATCAAGACTCCAGCCGCCGTTTTGTAACTCCACACCGGCGGAAATATTGGCTTCAAAATCATCGGTGGGTTTACGGGTAACAATACTGATGGCGCCTAAACTGGTGTTTTTGCCTAATAAGGTGCTTTGGGTACCTTTAATGACCTCTATACGTTCAATATCGAAAAACGCCGCCGAGTACATACGGCCTTTACCCACAAACATGCCGTCTTGAAACAAGGCTACGGATTGGTCGAAGCTTTGTGTCCGCGCCGGTGTGCCTAATCCTCTTAACGTCAGCGCCAAGCCATCATCAGGCGCGCGGGAAAACACCATTCCCGGAACTAAATTGGCAATTTCGAACAAGTCGTCAATACCATAATCTTCCATCACACCGGCGGGAAGTGCGGAGATTGTTGCCGGTACCTCTTGTAGGGTTTGTGTTCTTTTTTGTGATGTGACTTGGATTACTTCTAATTGGGCAGACGGCTTTGTTTCTTCTGAAGTAGGTGTTTTAACGCTCTGCTGGGCGAGGACGCCAGGCGCACAGAGCCCGGCAAACGCCATGGCTAACGTGCGTTGGATAGGATTCCACTTATATGACTTCATGATATGTCCCTCAGATCTGTGAGTGTATCTTCTATTTTTGTTATCTGTGTACACCGAATCTATTCGTCCCGCTTTGCGGTACATCTGTATCGGTTGTTTTATAACCTACCTGCTTTGTAAGAAGTTTGTCAACGGATAAGTAACAAATTGTTTACGTAATGTTTAAAAAAATATAATTTAACAATTTATTTTCATCTGTATAGTTTAAATTGTTTTTAAATCAGTGATTTAGGTGTTAATTGTGCATTTATCGTGTTAACTGGATGTGATTGACAGGTGAGTTTTATGTTGTTATGTTCGTATCACGGTATAGGTGTATCGCAATTCGGTTAAGGTGATAAATATGAAAATTAACGATATAAAACGTGTACATAAAATTGCAAAACAAGACATGGACGCAATGATTCAGGAAGAAAACCTGAATAATGATACTGGCATGGAGTTTTACGATCTCAGCCATGAATGGGGACTAGGACAACCGTGCTGGCCTTATTTTGAAGACGTAAAAATTGAACGCTTACACGGCATGAGTAAATCAGGTGTACTGACCCAGCGTATTACGACGGTAATGCACTCAGGTACGCACATCGATGCTCCCGCCCACGTGGTAGAAGGCACCCCATTTATGGATCAAATGCCCCTTCCTCGTTTCTTCGGTACTGCGGTTGTTGTATCAATTCCTAAGAAAAAATGGGAAGTGATTACCGCTGAAGATTTAGAAAATGCCACGCCTAAGATCCGTGAAGGTGACATCGTCATCATCAACACAGGTTGGCATGAAACCTACGCCGATTCTTCTGAGTACTATCACTATGGTCCAGGCTTGTACAAGTGCGCTGGCGAGTGGTTGGCGAAGAAGAAAGTCAAAATGGTGGGTATCGATGTTCAAGCCCTTGATCATCCTCTTGGTACTGCCATTGGTCCACACGGTCCAGGTCCACTGATTCCTCATTTGGAAGAAGAATATAAAGAATTCTCTGGTGGCCGTTCAATTATTGAAGACTTCCCTCACTGGGAACCTTGTCACCGCGCACTATTAAGCAATGGTATCTGCGGTATCGAAAACGTAGGTGGTGAAATCAACAAGGTTACGGGTAAACGGGTGACTATTGCTGCATTCCCATGGCGTTGGAAAGGTGGTGATGGTTGTATCGTGCGTCTGGTTGCCATGGTCGATAAGAGTGGTAGCTACCGCATCGAACAAGGCAGTGCTGAGTAATCCATTTTCTCCTACGGTGCCCGCTCAATAAGGGCACCGTTTATCTATCTGGATGAGCAACATGTTTGAATCAACGAAAGTTGCGGTTTTAGGCGCAGGGTTAATGGGTTGCGGTATTGCACAGGTGTTTGCGTGTAAGCAAATAGCTGTCACGCTATATGATCCGTATGCCACTGCCAGAGATACCGCTAAAGATAAAATAGCGTCGAATCTTGAGATCATGTCGTTAAGTACCGATGCATTGCAATACATCAATGTGGTCGGTGATCTGCAACAAGCAGTAAGCGATGCTGATTTTATTATTGAAGCTGTACCTGAAAAGCGCGAGCTAAAACAACAATTGTTCAGCCGCATCCGTCCATATACCAAGTCTACGGCCGTTGTTGCCAGCAATACGTCAGTCATTCCCATTAAAGAGATTTTTGAAGGTCTTCACTTTGAAAATCAGGTGGTGGGCACGCACTGGTGGAATCCGCCTTATCTTGTTCCCTTAGTTGAAGTGGTGCAAACAGATCAAAGTAGCGATGAAGCCATAGAAAAAATGATGACATTGCTTAAATACGCGGGTAAAGAGCCGGTACACGTTAAAAAAGATGTACCAGGTTTTGTGGGTAACCGCATGCAGCATGCCTTATGGCGTGAGGCTATTGCCCTGATTAATGACGGGGTTTGTTCCGCCGAGGGCGTGGACGCGGTAGTAAAGAACAGTTTTGGTTTACGACTGCCGGTACTTGGCCCCATCGAAAACGCAGATTTAGTTGGTTTGGATCTGACCTTGGATATTCACAATGTCATTCTTGAAAGCCTCAACAATGACACCCAGCCTGCTGACATTCTTAAACACAAAGTTGACAAAAAAGAATGGGGCATGAAAACCGGCAAAGGCTTTAAAACCTGGACGGAAGAAGAAGCGCAGGAAGTGAAAGTCAACCTCAGTAAATATTTGATCGAAGTTCAAAAAAGAAAAGGGCATAAAGATGAAAAAGAATCGTAAAGTCATCATTACCTGTGCAGTCACTGGCGCAATGCATACGCCAACCATGTCGGATGCACTACCTATTACGCCAGAAGAAATCGCAGATGCGTCAGTAGAAGCGGCAGAATCCGGTGCATCCATCATTCACTTACATGCGCGGGATCCAAAAACTGGCCAACCCACCGGTGATCCTGATGTGTTTATGGAATTTTTACCGGCCATCAAAGCAAAAACCGATGCGGTAATTAATTTAACCACCGGTGGTAGCCCTACCATGACGGTAGAAGAACGCCTGGCTTGCGCGATGAAAGTGAAGCCTGAAATGTGTTCTTTAAACATGGGCAGTATTAACTTTGCCATGTTCCCGCTGGCGAATCGCTACAAAGAGTGGAAACACCCTTGGGAAGAAGATTACGTACGCAATAGTGATGATTTCATTTTCCGTAACACGTTCCGTGATATCGAAAAAATCATGACCATCATGTCTGAGCACGGCACTAAATTCGAACACGAATGTTATGACGTGGGCCACCTATACAACCTGGCTCATTTTGCAGACCGCGGCCTGATTAAACCCCCATTCTTTATTCAAACCATTTTCGGCATTTTAGGCGGCATTGGCGCAGACGAAGAAAACCTGATGTATATGCGCAGCACCGCGGATCGCCTGTTCGGTGATGACTACCAATGGTCAGTATTGGCCGCCGGTAAACACCAAATGTCCTTCTCAACCCAAGCAGCCTTAATGGGCGGCAATGTGCGGGTTGGTATGGAAGACAGCTTGTTTATAGGCAAAGGGCAAATGGCCGACAGCAATGCTCAGCAGGTGGAAAAAATTAAACGCATCTTGAGTGAATTTTCTCTGGAAATTGCGACGCCTGCAGAAACCCGGGAAATCCTTGGTTTGAAAGGTAAAGATAACGTGGGCTTCTAGCTCGGAGATATGTGATGAAGCAAATAAAACTCGATCAAATTAAGCCGTATAACCCGCCTGCGCATTTTGGCATGGTCGCGCTAAAAGTGCAGGGGGAAGAGGAATCGGGATTAACTAAATTCTGGCAGGGCCTGAGTTATTTTCTGCCAAATGGTGGCGCAGACATGCAATACCAGGCAGGGACTTTTGGCGCCGAATTTGAAAAGTCCTATTACGTCATTGATGGCGAACTCACCGTTGTTGATGAGAAAAACCGCACCTTTGTACTTAAGGCGGGTGATTCCATTGCGATCTTACCAAATGAAGGTCGCAAACTTCGCAACGAAACCAACAATACGACAACCGTACTGGTCACATTCTCTACATCCTAGAGATAACCCAAACGGGTAAGTTCAAAGACAGTAATGAGGAGGCTTTATGTCAATGACAGATTCCTGGAGCGACGATTTTGCGCTCAATATGTTTAACCTAAAAGGTAAGGTTGCCGTTATTACCGGCGGAAACGGAACTTTAGGTGCTGCTTATGCAAGAGCATTTGCTTTACACGGTGCTAACGTTATAGTAACAGCGCGTAACATGAAAACTTTGTCAGAAACCGTCGACGCGGTAAAAGAAGTCGGTGGAAATTGTATGGCAATTCAAAGTGACGTCACAGACAAAGAGTCTGTCTTGGCGTTGGTGGATAAAGTCGATAAAGAATTTGGCGCTATCGATATATTGGTCAACAACGCGGGTATGGCGTTTAGAGCGCCTGCTGAAGAAATGCCGGCTGACAAGTTTGAGCAAGTCATGTCTGTAAACGTAACAGGTACGCTCATTCCTTGTCAGGTATTTGGTCGTTATTTTATGGCCAAAGGAAAAGGGAAAATTGTGAATACGTCCTCGGTGCGCGGTTTTTGTGGTCACCCTGATGGTTATTCGGCCTATGCAGCGTCAAAAGCTGCGGTGGATAACCTGACCAAACAATTGGCCACCGAGTGGTCCATTAAAGGGGTGAAAGATGGGTTTACCATTAATGTGAATGCCATTGCACCGACGTTGATCAAGTCGCCCTTGACGAAAGAGATTTGTGATGATCCGCGACGTATTGCGCCGTTTCTCGCTCGCTTGCCCATGGGACGTGTAGCTGAAACAACGGATATGGTCGGGTTGGTGCTGTTTTTATCGTCGCCAGCGTCTGATTTTATCAACGGACAGATAATTTATGTAGACGGTGGTTGTACCGCAGGTTAACACGCGAAATATAGCTTACGTTGCGTGTGACCGGTGGTAGCGCGCTGCGGCATAACAAATATAAGAGGTCCGTGTGAATAGTATTTTACTGATGGTATTAGCTTACAATGTCATTGTTATAGGTGGCATTGGTAAGTACCTGAGCTGGAAGTCGGCGCAGGAACACGAGGTCACTGATATGGCTCTGGGCGGGCGTGATGCCGGTCTTGCCATGTTTTCAGTCACTATTGCAATCACATATCTTGGTTCAGCCCATGTGTATGGGTTGATGGAAATGTCTTTTTCTCTGGGTGCTGTGGCGCTGTGGTTTTGTTTCGCCCATACCATCCTTCTTTGTGTTATTTGTCTGGGCACAGGGCGTTGGATACGCCGTGTTGGTACCGCGACTATCCCTGAATTAATAGGTCAACTCTATAGCCCTAAATTACGTATTTACACGGCTTGTATTGCTGCCATGGTGGTATTTGGTCTGGTCACCCTTGAAACCCAAACCCTTGGCATAGGCATCGCTGCGATGTCAGGTTGGTCACTGGGTTGGTCTGCAATTATTGGTGCCGCAATCGGAACCGCTTATGTTTGTATGGGCGGTATTAAACAAACCATGTGGGTTAACCTGGTTAACGCTGTGGTGATGTATGTTGCCGTGATTACCGCTGGTATCTATCTGGCATTTGTTTTACCAGACGGTTGGGATGGCGTAACGCAATATTATCTAAATAAAGGTGAAGGTTTCAAATTATCTATTCTTGCTAAGCCCGAGATCTTAGCCAGTTTCGCCCTTGCTGCTATCTTCTCTGTGGTATTTTCTCAATCGGTCAATCAGCAAGGTATGCAGGCTGCCATGTCAGCCCGTGATGAAAAGACCATAAAACGTTCTTTGTGGATTGCCGCGCCCATTAACGGCTTGTTCGGCGTCTTTCCCGTCCTTGTGGGTATCGCCGCTGCCACCATTCCCGAGTTTGCCGAGTTAGGGCCAAAACTGGCCGGTGCAGAGCTCATTGTTACCTTGTTTCCTACTTGGTTGGTTGTCTTGTTACAAGCTGGTTTCTTAGGTGCATTGTTATCTACCTTTGCCATGTCAGCACTGGCACCTGCCACGATTTTCGCCAAAGACATCGTTGGTGCTCATGTTTCCGGTGGCTTGTCTGCCAAGAAAGAAAAAAATCTGATTCGTTACACCATTATTGTTGTCGGCCTGTTTTCAGCACTCATGACATTCTTCTTTCATCCGAATGTGATCATGGCCATTACTTGGTTGTTTGCTTGGTTGGTACCTTTCTTCTTCATCATTGTCGCAGGCCTGTTCTGGAAGCGCAGTACAGCAGTAGCACAATGGGTCGTGTTGGTCAGTTGGCTCATTAATTTATTGTGGTCATTCACTGACCTGAAAAACCTGCTTGGATTGCAAATGTTGGAGAATGCCCATGTGGTTGCCATTGTCGCATTGACGTTGACGGTGTTGGGAAATATGGCGGCGACTAAAGCCAAACCTGGCTTATTTACTAAAGCACATGTTTCACGCACTAAAACTGCGTCGGCATAGTGGGGATATAACTATGAATTTAGCTTTATCGTTGTTTCTAACCGCGTTTATTACAATTACGTCAATCGTCTTTGTATTTTCGCTCGCACATTACTTCATCGAAAAAAGAGGACATCGCAATGAGCAATGATCTAATTACCCACCTTTGGATGGGCGGTATAATACTATTTGGTGTTACATTTTATGCAGTGGCATATGTATTAGGGCAGCGGGAAAACAATCGAAAAGGACTCCCTTCTTCCTAATCATCAAGGGTGTAGAAGAACGTCAATGCGCTGGGCCTGCTATTGCAGGGTTGCTCCCAGCGCTTTTTCTATTATGGTTTTATATTCAATGAGCTTTTCTGCAACGAGCCGCTTATTGCGGTTAAAACGCACGGAAGGGACGGGAATGGAAATCGCGATGTTGCGACCGTAGGGATCATCAATGGAAATCCCGGTTGCACATACGCCTTCACAATGTTCTTCCCGATCAAAGGCCACGCCTTTTTTCCGTACCTTGTCGATTTCTGCTTTCAGTAACTTAATATCTGTCACCGTGTAAGTGGTCAAAGGATCAAGGGCAGAGCGTGTCAGTAAGTCTTCTACTTCTGAGTCGCGCATTTTCGCCAAGATGGCTTTACCGTTGGCACAGGCATGAATAGGGAAGGCATCGCCCACAGCTGAAACCGCACGTAATTTTTGTGAGTCGGCTACCACTTGATCGATAAATATCATCGACATACCGTCTTGAACGGATAAATCCACAGTTTCCTCAACTTCGATAGACAGCTTTTTCATGTGCGGGATGATCACCCGGTCAATATCGGCTTTGGCCGCGGAACCCAGTGAAACAAGGCTGGGGCCTAAACGTACCCGAGAGGTGGGACTGGCTGAAATAAGAAAGCCTTCCGTTGATAAGGCGCCGACAATGCGTTGGACGGTAGAGCGGGGAAGACTGACTTCTTTTGCTATGGCACTTAGACTGAGTCCTTCCGGATGGCCTTCGAGCGCCCGTAATACTTTTACTGCCCGTGAAATAACTTGAATGCCTTGGCGAGTATTTCCTTCTTTTTCCATTAACTTCCCCTGTGGACTGGTATTGTTTTCTTATAGTGTACCATAATGTAATACATTAAAACCGGCAAAATTGTACTAAATATCGGCCTCGTCTCACTGTTATCAACACACTATTTTCTCACCGTTTTCAAAATGGTTGTGTCAGTATGAAGAATGAACAATCATATACGCTTTACTTGACTAATGATAATAAGTATCATTTGCAAAAATAAGTTTACATAATTTACATTGGGATGATCTATGACTTTCTTATCTAAGCACACACGGGGGCTGGCGTTTTTGTTGGGGCTGTGGAGCAGCATTTTTGCTGTCCAGGTTTCTGCCAATGGCGTGATCAGCGAGCATGTTAATCATCTTCATGAACATCTTGGTGAATACCATGAAGAGGTGATTTGGCTCACCGAGAAATTTGGTGCCGTGGTGGATGATTACGCGGCAAAGGGAAAGGGGAAGGTGGATACCAATGTGATGATTGATTTTTGGGAGGCAGTGGATTTTCATTCCGCCATTGAAACCCAGTACGTACCGATTTACGCATCCATTTGGCAAGGCATCTATGGTGTTAAACAAGCCATTGATAAAGGGGCAGATATTAGCATGGTGCGCGAGGAGCAAAGCAAGTTGAATCAGGCCTTGTGGCAGGGACTCGGTGCCGTTAAACTTGCCTCGCAGTATCAGAAAAAAGGGTTGATCCCGAAAGTGAAAACCACGGACGTTGAGCCGACTACTGCGCCGGAAATTATCGAAGACATTAAAAAACGTCTTGATCGGGTCGTGGCGAAGTATGCAGAGCAGCTTTCAGAAGTGGCCACCACCTTGGTTCATGATACCTATTTACAACGGTTTGAAGGCATCGAAGGGGATCTGATTGGACAAGATGCTGCGCTGGTTGAGGATCTTGAAAAAGATTTCAACGTGACCCTGCCACAAGCCATTAGTCAGGATAAAGGCGTAGATGCCGTGCGTGCCGTGGTGGATGCCATGCAGGGCAAACTCGATAAAGCGAGGGTATTGCTTGAAAAAGCAGAGGCAAATCGTAAGAGCGTTTTTTAAGGATCAGTAATGCAACGACGCACATTCATTCAAGGACTGGCTGTTTCCGGTCTGGTTTCCGGTCTTACACTGCCAGGCTCGTCGGCCTTTGCGCAGTCAACCGGTGCGGTTTCTGTTACCGATTTACCTGAACTGGTGGGGGATCTCACCCTTTATCTTGGCCGGGGTGAGGGCGGCTTGTATGAAAATGTGCTCGATGCGATTAAAAAACGTAACCCCAAGCTGAATTTACAAATCCGTCGCGGAGCGACGGCGGCGTTGGGCAATACCCTTATTGCTGAAGCGAAAGCGGGCGTGCACAAGGCGGATCTTTTTTGGGCAGTGGATACCGGTGCCATTGGTATGATAACCGATGCCGGATTAGCCAAGCCCTTACCTGAGACATTGATATCCCAATTAAAAAGCGGTTTTCAATACCCCCAATGGTCTCCGGTAACCGGGCGCATTCGTACCTTGCCATACAATACTCAGCGCATCAGCCCTGAACAAATTCCTGACAGCATTATGGCATTAGCGGATTCGGACTTAGCATTGGGCTGGGCACCGGCCTATGCATCGTTTCAGTCATTTGTTACCGCCATGCGCTTGTTGGAAGGCGAAAAAGCCACGGCAGATTGGCTGCGGGGTGTGGATCGCCACGCTAAAAAATATGCCGGGGAACTGGGTGTGGTTATGGGCGTTGAGCGGGGTGAAGTCGATTTAGGGTTTGCCAATCACTATTACACCTTACGCTTGAAATCCGGCAAGCCTGATGCAACGGTGGATCTAGCCTATACCAAGGATGATGCAGGTTGTTTGGTGAATGCGTCGGGTATTGTGGCTTTAAGTGATGGTCCATTGCCCATTAATTTTATCCGTTATCTGCTTTCTAAAGAAGTGCAATCCTATTTGGCCAGCGAAGCTTACGAAATTCCTCTGGTGCAAGGTGTTTCGCCTCCCCAAGGGTTAACGGCTCTTGATTCAATATCACCGCCAGAACTGGATTTACGCAAATTGGCAGACATTCGTCCTACTTTGAATTTAATGCGTAAAGTCGGCATTCTGTGACAAACTGGCCTAAATCTTATCCCTTTGCGCTGATTATCGCGCTTATGGCGTTAACGCCCATAGGCGTGTTGTTTTCTCTTGCCTCTGATAGCGCGGCATTTTTCGATGCCCGTAATTTAACGGTGTTAGTCAATACCCTCGCGTTAATGCTGTGGACGGTGATCGGTTCGGTGCTCATTGGCGTACCGCTGGCTTTTTTTACCGCTTACGTGAATATCCCCTTTCGCCGGCTGTTTTTGATTCTTTTTGCCGCTCCCCTTGCGCTACCAAGCTATTTGGGGGCCTTTACCCTGTATTTTGCCTTTGGTCGTGGGGGGGAAATTGAAAGCATTACTGGGATCACGACGCCGTCGTTAGAGGGCTTGTGGGGCGCTGCTTTAGTGATGTCGCTGTACACTTATCCCTTTGTTATGTTAACTACCCGCGCCACGCTGCTCAGTTTGGACGCCAGTTTAGTCAATGCGGCCAGAACACTGGGGCAAACCCTGTTTATGAGTCTTTGGCGTATTGTTTTGCCACGGGTGATAAACAGCATTGCCGCTGGTGCGTTACTGTCGGCGCTTTACGCTCTTTCAGATTTTGGTACGCCGGCGATCATGGGCTTTGACACCTTTACCCGGGTCATTTTCGTGGAGTACAACGCCTTTGGTTTAAGCCAGGCGGCTATGTTGTCATTACAGCTAATGCTGATTGTGGTGTTGGTTCTGTTTGTGGAATCACGGATTAGAGGCGACAAAGAACGTCCGGGCAGACACCTTACTCTATGGTTGCCGCCGTGGTTAAGCGGTACCTGGCTATTGTCTTTTATGCCCATCGTGCTGCTATCTATTTTTCTGCCCTTGGGGATCTTTACCTTATGGCTGGTGCGGGAAGGTGCCGGGGATTTTGACGTGACCTATGCGTGGAATTCTGCCTATGCGTCAATGCTGGCAGCCATTGCCGCGGTGGTACTGGCGGTGCCTGTGGCCCATGGGGCCATCGCTGGTAAAGCGGGGCGGGTTATGGAGCGTATTAGCTATTTGGGTTTCGGTGTGCCGGGAATTGTGATGGGCACGGCGCTGGTATATTTAGGGTTACAAATACCCGTGCTGTACCAAACCCTGGCGCTTTTGGTATTCGCGTATGTTTTGCGTTTTTTGCCCTTAGCCGTGGGCACAATACGAAGTACTGCAGAAAATCAGGATGCGGGGTTAGTGAAAGCCGCACGGGTATTGGGTGCCAGTCCGCGAGAAGCTTTCATGCGTATTACCTTACCTCTTACCATGCGGGGTATGGTGGCAGGGGCGGCGCTGGTGTTTTTGGAAGCCATGCGCGAATTGCCCGCCACCTTGATGCTCGGCCCAACGGGCTTTGAAACCCTGGCAACCTATTTATGGCGGGTGTATGAAGCGGGATATTTTGGACGTGCTGCCGTACCGGGGTTATTATTGGTGTTACTGTCCGGATTCGGACTGGTTTTAATGTTGTCTGGTGAACGCCGGGCGGAGTTTTCAGTCAGCGAGGATAGCCGTCGTTAATGCTCAATGTTTCTGATTTATCTGTAGACTATGGTTCAACTCGCGTTGTCGATAAGCTCAACCTGGTGCTCGATGACAGTGAAATACTGATGCTGGTGGGGCCAACAGGTTGTGGCAAAACCACCATATTGCATGCTTTGGCTGGGCTAATTCCCATTAGTGAAGGGCGCATTGATTTAGGCCGTTGGGTGGCCACGCCGAAGAAAAACGTCCCACCTGAAAAACGCAATGTGGGCATGGTCTTTCAGGATTTTGCCTTGTTTCCCCATATGACCGTTGAGCAAAATGTGTGTTTTAGACTACAAAACACAACCCTGGCGGATCACTGGATATCTCTGTTGGGCTTAAATGCCTTTCGCAAAGCCAAACCTGCGCGCTTGTCTGGTGGGCAGAAGCAGCGGGTCGCCCTCGCACGCACGCTAGCCCACGAACCGGCGTTTGTACTCCTTGATGAGCCGTTATCTAATTTAGATGCCTCATTAAAAGACAGCTTGCGCTGGGAAATCAAAGAGGCGTTAAAGACCGCCGGCGTTCCCGCTATTTGGGTCACCCATGATCAGGATGAAGCCTTGTCCGTGGGAGACAGGGTGGGGATCTTAAACAAAGGCATCTTGGAGCAGATCGATACACCTGAACGGTGTTTTGCCGAGCCGAAAAGTCGTTTTGTTGCGGGTTTCCTAGGGGATGCTTGTTTTATTCCTGCCACTGTGTCTGGTGCAAACTTGCATACCCCCATTGGTGTGGCTCCGGGTAAAAATATGGGCGACAACGACAACGACAATGAGGTAGAGGTCTTGATCCGTCCTGACGATCTCATTGCCCAACAGAATGGAGAGACCGCCAATGCCACCGTACTGTGGAGCCGATATGAAGGCGAAAGCCGTTTGTGTGCGGCTACGCTAGATAGCGGGGAACTGCTCAAGGTGCGTGTGAGTCACGAGATGGCGGTGGTGCCAAAAGATCGTATTCATTTGGCCATTAATTCCGTTCATCCCCTTGCTTACTTTCCCAAGGAAACCTGATTGGCCCACAACCTGATCGCGACAGCTTACAGAGTTCAACAAGGGAAACGTTTGCTTTTGTATGTGAAGCGCTGCCTGTTTCGTCTTTTCTTACGAGGGGGAAGGTGGGGAGCCGCCCATTGGCGTACATTTAACTTTGCTCAGCGATGTTATGTTGCCGCCACCTTGATAGCCTTTGGGGTTATCTTTTTTGACATCAGCAGTGATTTTATACAAATGTGTATGTTCTTACTGGTGTTAAGTGGATTACTGCATGAATTTTGGCCCCGCTTCATGGTTGCCTGGAATAGCTTACTTGGCCGGGCCGGCGTGTTGTTCTGTTATGCGGTGATGGCCAATTTTGCCTTGGCCTCAGCCAGTGGTTTGGTCAATACCGTGACGGGGATTACCGCCGAATCACTGCCTTACAGTCACAATTTCGCCATCATACTGATGCTGCCCAGCTGGTTTTTTATCTCCACCGTCTTCGTGTTGCTCTGTAGCCAGCTATTAATGCCGATTTATCTTATTATTCTGCTACTGCTAAAACCTTTTGGCGTGAATGAATTATGGCATCCACCGGATTATAAATATGTTTTTACTACCGCGTTTTTGCGTTATGTGTGGACGTTGGCGCTACTGATTAAAATTGTCGCCGTGGCTGCCCAAAGTGGTGTACTGGAATTTTCAGATAGTTCCGAACTAGGTCAGG
This sequence comes from Alteromonas sp. 14N.309.X.WAT.G.H12, assembly GCF_036697315.1. NCBI lineage: Bacteria > Pseudomonadati > Pseudomonadota > Gammaproteobacteria > Alteromonadales > Alteromonadaceae > Alteromonas > Alteromonas sp. 14N.309.X.WAT.G.H12. The sequence goes on along the minus strand of NZ_JBAHZB010000017.1, from coordinate 34,736 downwards.
CCCTGTCGCAAATTGCCGAGCAAGCCGAAAATGAGGTGAGTGCAGCGCCGTCCCAAAGTACAAAAATAGCACCACATTATAATGGATTGAAAGTGGACTCTGATGATGAAGCAATCATGGCGTTTGTGTTAAAAGCAAAACAAAATGGCGCCGCGTTCAGACTGGCTCAGAAAAAATTACTGGCGGATTTTATCTTCGAGTATGAAGCAGATAGCTACTCTCGATGCCAGCATCCACCTAACAGCAAAGTCATTGAAATCAATGATTATGAAATATTAACCATCACCCAAGATGATGCCTTGCCACTGCAATATGCCTATGACGTCATAGCCTGTCATTCTGCCGCCATAGGAAATACGGTTGCACAACCCTAAGGGGAAGCGCTAGTTTTAGCTTAACGGCTACAGAAGCCGCTGCCGTCACCTTGTGATGGGATGCTACCATCAAGTTGTTCTGTCATATTGGCCACGCGATAGCTAATAAACGACGTTAATCCGTAAAAATTGCCCACGCTCGACGTCTGGTTTTGTTCATAAGCAGAATAGGAATAAAATGCCGTTGGATCATTGGCCACATCGTCATTGATAAGGGCATCAAGGGTGGCCACCCGCAGGGCAAACTCGGTGCTGGATAAAGGCCCGTCTATAAGGGTGTTTAAGTAGCTATGATAGGTGGCCAAATTATCGCTATCGGCTAACACCTTCGCGATTAGTGGGCGTTCCGATAGGGCTCCCACCGTGGGCTCATCAATATAGAGTTCACGGATATCAACATTATTACAGCCTTGAGAAAAAGTGCCGAAGGACTCATTGAGATCCCAAGGTATCATTGAAAAGACATTGTCTTGCTCATAGATGTAATAGTTGTGTGCAAGCGAGCCGTGATAACTGTCTAAATTTGATAATGACACACTGACCGCCAAATAGCGCAGTACCGAATCTTCATCAATGACGCTTAAGTCATCATCGTATTCCATGGCGTAAACCAAATCTAAAAATGCGCCATTATCTGAGGTATCTTCATTGGTTTTTAACTCGACGCCGCTGTAACTGGAAAAGTCGTCATCAATGTATACAAGATCACTGCCTGTACCATCGGGTTTGTATAAATCACCGTTGGTATTGGTAAAATTTTTGACAATAAATTCTTCGTTGACAAACTCAACCAACAAATACAATCCTTTCAACTCGCCGTTGACATACACATTTACGTAGCTGTGTTCCGGCGTGGCCACCCCCATATCGTCCATTAACTCATAGGCAATATACTCACGCATATAGGAGGGATCGTTATACATGTTATTGAGCACAAATTTCTCCATGCCTAACAATTTTTGCCCACTTACGTATTCGTTAACATCAATGTTGAAGCTAAAGCGTTCACTACCTGATTGATATACAGACTCTAGGCTCGAGTTCCCCTTGGTTCTGATGGCCACTTCGTCTAAGGTCACATCCTTATAGGTCACGGAGGCCAGGTGATATTCCTCATCGAGAGCATTATCGAGGAGGTCTTGCCACTCGTCTTCATCGATTTCAAAATATATGGACTCAACCACATCTTGATCATAAACCGTCGCCACCTCGTTGGCACTGCCTTGTGTTACTGCCAGGGTGTTAACCGTCCAGCCACCATCGGTGGTCAGGCCATAGCTATAGCCTTGAGATACGTCGCTGTCCTGCCATTCAAGATAGTCTAGGGTTTCGTCATCTTTGATGAGACTCAGTTCATCTTCTTTCCCCAGTTTGAAGGGCACATAGTTGGTACCCGGATCGGTCTCGGTGGCGTAGATAACGGCATATTCCCCGGGCGCTAATGAAATATCAGGTAAACTTACCGCGTCTATATCATCACTGCTGTCGAGGACTTGATAGTCGCTTAATAAGAGGGTGTTGTCGCTGTTGTTATACAACTCGAACCAATCGTCGCCATCATCGCTGGCTGAGGCAACCACTTCATTGATAACAAGGGGGCCATGGGTGGCGGTGGTATTGCTGGCTAAGGGCGTGGGGGAAAGGGTGAAAGTCCCGTCACTACCGTCAGGGTAACGGCCATAACTGTAGCCGATTAATGCCTCTCCCTTATCCCAGCTTAAATAATCGATTAGATCACTGCCAAGGTACAAGCTTACTTCATCGGATGAGCCCAATTTAAACCCCACGGTTTCTGCGTCATCAAGATCATCATCCGTGGCATAGACTCGATAAAATTCCCCCGCAGCAATGGTGACATCAGGCAGTGAGTATAGCTCGCCGTCTTCATCGGCCACGGTGTAGTCGCCAAGATAAACTGATTCATCCCCTGTGGCGTAAAACTCAATCCAGTCATAACCGTCGTTTTCGTCTTTGGCAACAATTTCATTAATGCGCAGTTTGGCGTCGTTGTTGATAATGGTGTCTGCTACCACCACCTCTTCCGTTAACGCTTCATTGGCACTACCTGGGGTGGGCAACATGGTTTGGGCCGTACCTGTGCCATCCTCATAAAGGCCATAGCTGTATCCTTCTTCTGCGTCTCCGTCTTGCCAGTCCAATTGACTTATTAGGGTAGCGTCTTCATAAAGATAAACGGCATCATCACTGCCTAACTTAAAGGTGACGTAATAGTCAGAATCGGTGGGGATGTCGTCTTCATCCACCGCTTGAATCACGATAAATTCACCGGCAGATAAGGCCACCGCCGGTAAGGTTTGCGCCTCGTGATCGGTATCATCGTCCACCACGCTATAAATGGACAGGTCAGCAATATCGGTATTGGCATAAAGCTCAATCCAGTCATTGCCATCATCTTCGGCAGCGGCAACGATTTCGTTTACCACCAAGGCTACTGTAGTGCTTTCGTCCTCACTGCTGTCATCTTCGGCGGTGGTATCGTCGGAGGTGGTGTCAGAGGTCGTATCGGAAGAACCACAAGCATTAAGCGTTGTTACGATCACCAAAAAACAAACGAGTTGAAAGACGTAGCGCCACTGCATGAACCGATCCCTGATAGTCAATATATGTCAATTATGTATACTTACAGGATAATTGCGCAGTGACGGTGCAGAAATAATGGAGAATTTGTGCAGATGGATTAAAAAAGCAGCCGAAGCTACTTTTTTAATTGGGGGTTATTGGGCTTTTTTAAGTTTTTTCTTGAGTTTTTTCACTTTGCCTTCGTGTTTTGCGATTTTTGCTTTTCGTGCCTTAATTTCTTTTTTCAGGGCTTTGGTTTTGTTCGCCATGTTGGCATCTCCGGTTGTTATTATGTATATGGCGGGCATGGCGATGTCTGTTTTTTTGCGGCGTTCGCTATGCCTACATGCCTATCTATAGCACATACCAAAATAACCGCAAGGTATGGCATTTTTGGCTCGTCAGCCTGATGGTACTTAATCAGGCTGACCTTATTGAGCAAAATGTGTAATGTACTTAGAAGGCATAGGCCACTTTCAGTCGCAATGTGCGAGGTTCGATAGGGTGATAGTGCACATCTTCAACGGCGGAGCTTTCTGATTGCAACTGGGATTCGTACAGGTAATCAATGTCATGATCATCGCTGTCAAAGAGATTTAACGCCTGCAAGGTAACGGCCCAATTTTTATCTTTCCAGTTTACCTGTGCATTGACGACGGTAAGGCTGTCTGATTCTACATCACTGTAGCTATCTAGGGCGCGGGGACCAAAGTGGCGTAAACGTAAACTGCTGTCCCAATTTGATGCAAATTGCCAAGTAAGCCCGGCACTTATCACTTCACCAAGGGCACCGGTAATGTAATTGCCTTCATCGTCTTCGTTTCCTTTGAAGCGAGAGTGGGTGAGGGCCAATTCCATATCGGCGCTGAAGGTATCATTAAACCAGTAGTAAGCGGCGACTTCTGCGCCGTAGCGACGGGAAGCGCGAGACGCTTCAGTGTTGCCAGCGTCACCGACATAAAGGAGCTCGGAATCTAAGGTTAAATACCACAGGGATGCCGAGACGTTGAGAGCTTTGCTGGTAAAGTAACGTAAGCCCATTTCGGCAGTGTTACCTTTTACCAGTAAATCTACGGGGTCGGCATCTTCACCGGTTTCTGGATCAATGGTCAAGGTACTGCCGCGGGCATCATTAGAATGGAAAGATTGACCGGCATTAATATAGCCTTCAACGCGGGTGGAGAATATGTAGCTTAATCCCGCTGAAAAACTCATGATATCGTCATTTTTACTGCCCGAATTTTCTGGCGTATCACTGTCTACGTCCACATCAAAATAATCGTAACGTGCACCTAAACGAAGGGTTGTGCGGGCGTTGAGTAATAAATCACCTTGATAGAAATAAGAAAATGAGCGTTCATCGACAACATCATCGCTTACCGTGCTAAAACGTACCCGCTCTTTACTGTGGTGCAAGCCAACTTCGCCAATGTCATCGACGCGTACTTGCATCCCGACTAGGTGGGTCCAGTCCATATTGGTGGGGCTGGCGGAAAAATGATAGCCGGCCTCTGCGCCGTATATTTGTCGCTTGTCCACTTGTTCAATCTGATCGCCATTTACCGGATCAGATAAAAAATAGGTGAAGTTAGAGAACAAATCGAGATCACTGTCGATGGCATAGGCCGACACGTAAAAATCATCAATGGTAATGTTTGTGGACAGGCTGTATCGACTGGAGGTTCCCCCCACCGTGGGATCGATGGAGCCGAGTTCATCAATTAATCCACTCTCTACGGCACGAGAGGGGATCTGATCGGCGGAATTCCAACTGTTGTCGTAGGCCATTGCTGTGACGGTGATTGTTCCCCGGTTGGTTCTCGTGGTGAGATTGAACAAGCCGTTGACCTTTTCCACGTCTTCTTCAATATCCGTCCACGGGCCGTCATAGGTATTTAACTCGCCACCAATAAATATCGATGAAGCCTCGGTGTGGAAGGATTTTCCCGCCACCGCTCGCACATAGTTGTCTTCACCCGCTGACATGGAAATGATGTCTTTAGGTAGGGCAGAGATTAAACTGAGTGAGGCTGAACCTGCGGTGGAAAAATCTCCTTGCAATGCACTATATGCCCCCTTGCTGTATGAAATATGGTGGACAAATTCGGGGATAATAAAGTTTAAGTCGGTATAGCCTTGGCCGTGTCCGTGGGAGCGCATATTCACCGGCATGCCATTGACCGAGGTGCTAAAATCAGTACCGTGATCCAGATTAAAACCCCGTAAAAAATATTGGTTTGCCTTGCCGGAACCACTGTGTTGGGTAACCACCATGCCCGGCACCAGTTCCATCATCTCACCGGTGCGCAGGAGCGGTCGATTGGCAATTTCGTCCTGCCCGATAATGCCTGATGAAGCGGCAATGGCATCGCCGATAAGGCGGGTTTGTCGGCCAACAACTTCAATTTGTTCGATGTCGAAACCGTGGGCAGTCACATGGCTTGATGCCACAATGCAGCCGGTTAAAAGTACATTTCTCACAATAAAACAGCCCTTATAAGTACCAAAATCGGCGAGCACAACGGGCTTCTCCGACGATGTTCGACACCCGTTGTCGATGATACCTCTTATCAAAACCTTGGGTATCTGTACGAATGACAAATGGTGTCTATTTTTCAATAAAGATAAGGGAAGAGGCAATGCTATTGAACGGGGAAAATGACGTACATGACGAACCTGGATGTAAAATGTATTAACAAAATGTCATTTCGGGAGTAGTAAGCTAAAGCGAATACTGTAAAGTAAGGGACTGAAGGAATACAAAACAGCACGACGGAGAAAGAATGAAAACCCAAGCACTGATATTAATGACGCTTTTTGCTCTTGGCGCATGTACGCCAAACGAAGATCCTGAAGTAACACTTACCGCGGATGAGACGCCGGAGGCAACAGAGACATTTGCTGTGCTATTTGGCGGGACGAAAGTGGGCTCATTGGTGATTAAACATGAAAACGAAAAACAATTTATTGAGTTTGGTTTTAGTAATAATGGCCGGGGGGCTAGTTCATCGGAATCCGTCAGTCTTAATGAGGCCGGTGTCCCCGTGTCTTGGCATATTGAGGGGAAAACGGTATTTGGCAATCATGTGGAAGAAACGTTTGAAGTAAAAGAAGGCGTAGGGAGTTGGCAATCATCCTCAGAAGAAGGGGAAATACCCTTTACCAAAAACGGGATGTATATTTCACAGTATACCAGCCCTTATGGTCTTTACCTTTTCGCCAAGCCCTTAATTGAGGCGAAGCTTTCATCGTATCCGGCTATCCCTGGCGGAACACTCACCTTAGAGGCCAAGAAAAGTCTGCTTCTGAGCGCGGAAGATTCTGAACAACAGCAGGAAGTCACCTTATATGCTATAGGTGGGATCTTTATGGATCCTGAATATTTGGTAACGGATAAAAACAATAACCTAGTGGCTGTGGTGTCGCCCCGTTTTGCGGTAGTAAAGCCAGAATTTATTCATGAAGAACAACGTTTGCGGGAACTCACTGCCGAGCTGAATGCCAACCGGTTTCACGATATAGCCAAGCGCTACACTCACTTATACGACAAACCGGTGCGCATTAACAATGTACGTATTTTCCAGCCTCAGCAAGGTACATTAAGTGATTTAGGCTCCGTGCTCATTGAGGGCAGTCATATTGTTGCTATCGAGGCCGTTGTGGCAGAGCCAAAAGCCGACGAAGTGACCATTGATGGCGCCGCTGGCACGCTCATTCCGGGCCTATATGAAATGCACGGGCATATGCAAGACAATGATGCCCTGCTTAATGTGTTGGCCGGGGTGACGTCGGTGAGGGATATGGGAAATGAAATTGAGGTGCTCGATGACCTAGTGGAAAATATTCGTAATGGCACGTTAATTGGCCCCCGCATTTATAAAAGTGGTTTTATTGAAGGCAAAAGCCCCTTTAGTGCGGCAACCGGAGAATTAGCCAGTAACGAAGAAGAAGCCGTAGCTTTGGTAAACATGTATGCCGATCGGGGTGATTATCATCAGATAAAAATATACAACTCCATTAACGGTAAGTGGGTACCTGCTATGGCCAAAGCCGCTCATGAACGAGGCATGCGAGTAGCCGGACATGTGCCAGCATTTTCTAATGCCGATGAAATGATCGCCGCGGGCTATGACGAGATCACCCATATTAACCAATTGATGTTGGGCTGGGTACTTGAGCGTGATGAAGATACCCGCACGCTGTTTCGTATCACCGGTATGAAACGGTTTGTGGGGTTGGATTTAAACAACGACAAGGTGCAACGCACCCTTAACGCCATGGTGGAAAAAAATATTGCCATTGATCCTACCACGGTGATCCACGAAAACGGCATGTTGTCCCGTAATGGTGAAACCCGCACCGCCATGGTGGATTATATTGACCATATGCCTCTTGATGTTCAGCGTTCCGCCAAGGTGGCGATGCTCAATGTCAGTGATGAAGCGGAAGATAACGCCTATCGTGAGGCCTTTGATAAAATCATTGAAACCCTCGCGTACATGCACAAAAAAGGCATTTTAATTGTACCGGGTACCGATATGGGCGGCGCTTTTGAACTGCACCGGGAACTGGAGTTATTTCAATCCTTTGGCATGAGCCCGGCAGAAGTGATAACCCGTGGCAGTTACGACATGGCGCGCTATCTTGGTCAAGATGACAAACTGGGTAGCATTGAGGAAGGCAAACTGGCCGATTTCTTTTTAGTTTCGGGCAATCCTGTGGAAGATCTTAAAGCGATTAAGAAGGTCGCCATGGTGATCACCGATGGTAAGGTGCTTTTCCCCACCGAAATTTATCCGCAATTCGGCATACAACCTTTTACGCCGTTACCGTCAGTGGCACCCTGACCTAAACCCTAGGTGTCGGAGCATTCCCGGCACCTATTTCCTTTTATTTATTCAATCATGCCTTAACGTTTATCTTTGCTAATGGGCACGGGCGTGTGTGGTTGGCCGCCTTTATCATCGTCCTCTTCATTTAGTGCTTGCTGAATAAGGGATTCTAATTGGGCGAAGAGTTTTAGGTAGTTATTGTCTACCCGCTCACCACTGGCGTCATCTTTCCATGCTTTGTACAGGGTGTCGCTTTGTTTGGCTTCAATGCGATTGTAGGCTGCTTTTTGTCTGGCCACTTGAATGGGGTTACACCCTAAGGTGCGTAACGCTTCTGCCCCTAATTCCAACGCAGAATGATAGGTTTCCGATACGGTATAGTCGGCGCCGGCTTGGCGTAAACGGTAGCCATGACCGCGGTCAAACGCCCGTGCCAGCACTCGCACATGAGGGTGAGCATGTTTGACGTATTTGACGATATCCACCGTTGTTTCTCGGTTATTGATGGCCACCACCATTAAGGAGGTTTCCTCAATACCGGCGGTATGCAGCATGTCTGGTTTTGATGCATCACCAAAGTAAGCATGGGTACCGATTTTTCGCATGGCATCAATTTGTTCAGAGCGGATATCCAGCACCACGGTTTTAAAGTCGTTGGCAAGGAGCAGTCGGTTTACGATTTGACCAAAGCGACCAATACCGGCAATGATCACTGATCCTGGCTCATCAATGGTATCGGCCAGGCGTTCATTGCTTTTGTTTTCTAACCGAGGAAGGATCACTTTATCAAACAGGATAAATAATCCGGGAGTTAGAAACATAGACAAAGCAACCACCAAGGATAAGGTGGCAATGATGCTGTTGGGCAACACATTGTTTTGCGCCGAAAAGCTGAGTAAGACAAAACCGAATTCACCGGCTTGGGCCAAACTTAATGTAAATAGCCATTTGTTGCCATCTTGCAGTTTAAATAACCGCGCAATGATATACAAAACCACCGCTTTTACGGCCATAACAAGTAATGTAAGGGAGACAATAAGCACGGGTTTGTCGGTGAGCACCTGTACATCAATACCAGCGCCTACGGTGATAAAAAACAGCCCCAGCAGCAAGCCTTTAAAGGGTTCAATATTGGCTTCCAGTTCGTGTCTAAACTCGCTGTTCGCAAGTACTACCCCAGAAAGAAAAGCCCCGAGGGCAGGTGACAGCCCAACCAGACTCATCAGCGCGGCGATACCGATAATGAGCATTAATGCCGTGGCGGTAAATATTTCCCTAAGCCCCGAGGAAGCCACAAATTTAAACAAAGGCCGACTGAGGTAATGCCCCCCTACCGTTACCAAGGCAACGGAGCCAATAATAATAAGGGCGTATAGCCAACCGGGCAGACCTGTCACCAGGCTGACATTGTCCGTGTCGTGGGCGGAAGTTTGTTGCGACATGGCGGCCAATTCCGGTAATGCCAGCAAGGGAATAATGGCGAGCATAGGAATAACGGCAATATCCTGAAAAAGCAAAACGGAGAAGGCGTTCTTTGCCCCTTCGGTTTGTTGTAGACCTTTTTCCTGGAAGGTTTGTAATACGATGGCGGTGGAGGACAGGGCAAATATGAGCCCCACCACCAAGGCAATGGAAAGAGGCTGTCCTAATGCGGAGGTGATGGCGCAAATAAACAGGGCGGTAAACCCTACCTGTATGCCACCTAGACCTATTAAACGGCCTTTCATGGCCCACAGCGCTTTAGGCTCAAGTTCTAAGCCCACTAAAAAAAGCATCATGACCACACCGAATTCGGCAAAATGCTGAATGGTGGTGGTTTCATTGCCCACAAGGTTTAGGACAGGCCCAATAAATACGCCAGCAATAAGGTAGCCAAGTACCGAGCCTAATCCCAGACGTTTTGCAATGGGCACGGCAATCACTGCTGCAATCAAATAGATGAAAGCCTGTAATAAATATTCTGTCATTTAATGGGTCCTGCAAAACATCATAGTGGGGCACAAGGTCGTTAAATTAACCTGAAAGTTGTTGAAGGATCCAGTCTGCATAGTGATGACGATGCTCGACCTGTTTGTCGTTAACACCAAATAATATGATCTGCTCATCGTGACGGGCAATGCCTTGGGTATAGCATTCGCCGGCAGTGCGCGGTAACCAGAATCGGCTGTCCATGATCAGGTTACTTAACATTTGACTATCTACGGCGTGATACGAAAGCGCAAGGTACCAGTCGTTCGTGGTATTAACGGTTAACTCTTGGTTGCGAAACGCTGACCATTGCCCACCAAGGTAGCGGGGAAGTGGTGGCAGATTTCTCAACCCATGGTGGGGCTGATTTGTCCACTTTTCCGCCAATGTGGCGCGGACTGGATCAGCACCGAGTATATCACAAGGTGGCGTTGAAATTTTAGTATCATGGAACAGAGGTGCTATGGAAGCCGGTGGTGTCCATGGGCTGGCACGAGTATAAATGGGTAGATTTAATTCACTATAAAGACGAATAAGGCGATTAATGACCTCGGAAAACTTAGCGTAGCCAAAAAGGGGCTTTTGTTGCTGTGTAAGGGCCGGTATCTCATGTTTTTGATATGATTTTCGCCCCTTCGCTGGCACTGCGTCGGCGCAGGCGGCGAGGGTTTGTTGTATTTGTCTTTGATTGGGAAAGTTCGTAATAAGGGTGATAGTGTGCGAAGCATACCAGCGTTGTTTATAGGCAAGGATGTCATTGGCGCACAAGGCCATTAGCGGGCGGGAAAATCCCCCGGCGCATAAGGTGGCAACCTCGCTGTTGCTATACAGGTCTGGGTTGTCTATCCATTTTTCAATGGCGTGGGTGTATGGCCGTTGACGTTCATAAAATCTGAGTTCCTGATAAATAACCCCGTCTTTTTCCTGTTTAATCTCATTGTCGGTGTATTGCTGATTAATGATTCCGGCATACAAAAATGCGATTGCCTCAAGAAAGCGAGAAGGCGATCCTGCCGTTACCGGCATTTGCGCAAAGACCATGGTGATATCGCCCTGGGTGGAGGCATTGATGGAAAGGGGGGACAAGGCCAAGGTGGCAAACAGGTTATGGGGGCTTGGAAACGATGGTGATGTTCGAAAGATCAGATGCTCCGCCACATGAGCGATGCCGGTATAGTCATATACCGGCGTATTGATGACAAAAACCGCACCATAGCTGTCGGTACATTGGGTGTCATGCAGTATTGTTGTGCCATTGTCACTGGTATACACGCTAGCCATAGATTAGAGGGTTAACACATCAATACTGTTTTTCGGATCCCGCAATATCAGGGCTTTTTTCTTGTTTTTGTGAGACGCTAAGATGGCGTTTTTAATGGTATGGTGATGAGGCGATTTGGCACATACAGGATCGGCCTGAAACATGTCACCGGTTAACATATACGCCTGACAGCGACAGCCGCCAAAATCTTTTTCTTTCTCATCGCACTGGGCACAGGGGGAAGGTAGCCAATCGGTGCCGCGAAATTGATTAAAGGAAAAGTCCTGATACCAGATTTCGGCTAAGGATTTCTCCTGCACGTTTGGAAAGGTCAGAGGTAGAATTTTGGCACTATGACAAGGCAGGGCGGAACCGTCTGGTGCTACGGTTAAAAATGTAGATGCCCATCCGTTCATGCAGGCTTTGGGGCGTTGGTCATAGTAATCCGGAGAAACAAAGATAAATTTCGGTCCCTTTCCTTGCTGTTTTGCCCGAAAAGCATTGAGTTTGGCTTCTGCCTGTTCAAGTTCCTGTTGGGTGGGCAGCAGTTGATCGCGATTAATATAAGCCCAACCATAGTATTGTACGGTCGCCAGTTCGACAAAATCCGCATCAAGTTCGCAACTGAGGGCCAGAACATCATCCATTTGATGGATATTTTGCGATGTCAGGCAAAAGTTCAGCACCATAGGGTAGTCGTATTGTTTGATCAGTTTGGCCACTTCCAGTTTATTGGCAAAGGCATGGCGACGATGACCAATAAGATCGTTGGTGTCGGCATTCGCCGCTTGAAAACTCAGCTGAATATGATCAAGGCCGGCTTCTTTTAATGCGGCAAGGCGCTTCTGTGTTAACCCGATGCCAGAGGTAATGAGGTTGGTATAAAACCCCAGTTCACTGGCGTGGGCAACCATGTGTTCCAGATCTTTGCGTAATAAGGGTTCGCCGCCGGAAAAACCCAGTTGTACAGCGCCCATTTCCCGGGCTTCACTGAGTACTCTCAACCAGTGGCTGGTATCCATTTCATCCTGTTTTGCCGTCAGATTCACCGGATTAGAACAATAGGCACAATGCAGTGGGCAAGCATAAGTCACTTCAGCTAATAACCATAGTGGTGGGCCGGGTGTGGGCGTCGTCTCATTGTTCATAATGGATCCACTCCTTATTTTCCGCTTCGTTAAGAAAGTCTTGAATGTCGTCGCTGATACTGTCAGGAGCTTGTGGGAATTTCCTTTTCAATGCGTCGATAATGGCTTCAACGGTGTGAACACCATCTACCTGCAAGAGTATTTCTGCCGCGCTGGGATTGAGCTTTACCATGCCTTCGGGATAAAGCAGGACATAGCAATCCTGGGCTTTTTCAAATTGTAATTTATACAGCTTATTGCGAATTGGAACAGGCATTACAGCATCCCCTTATGACAAATGGATTGATCGCTAATACCGGTAAAGGGCTTTCTATTAAACTCATAGGCTAAACTGATGGCATCAGCCATGGACCAGAGCACATCCAATTTAAACTGCAGGATATTTAACGCATTTTTTTGTTGTTCATAGGTGGTGAAATGATCAAGGGTAATGGCCAATCCATGATCAACGTCTCGGCGTGCTTGACTTAGTCGCATTTGAAAGTAACTAAATCCCTCGTCATCAATCCAAGGGTAGTGGGTGGGCCAGGTGTCCAAGCGGCTTTGATGAATTTCTGGTGCAAACATTTCCGTTAAGGAAGAGCAGGCCGCTTCTTCCCATGTAGCACGGCGGGCAAAGTTAACATAAGCGCCAACGGCGAATTTCACCCCAGGTAATAAATGGGTTTCGTCTAATAATTCATCCCGGGTTAATCCCACGGCTTCGCCAAGACGCAACCAGGCTTCAATACCGCCTAATCGGGGATCCCCTTCTTCACCATCATGATCCAAAATACGTTGGATCCACTTTCTGCGGGTGTTCATATCGGGACAATTGGCTAAAATCGCCGCATCTTTCACGGGAATGCACACCTGATAATAAAATCGATTGGCGACCCACCCTTGGATTTGCGCTTTGCTGCATTTGCCGGCATTCATAGCCTGATGAAAGGGGTGGTAAATATGGTAATACTCCCCTTTTGCTCTGAGCTGTTGTTCAAATTCGTCTCGGCTCCAAGCTGTGTGGCTGGTCATAGGGCCCCCTCCTTATGGTGGTTAAGTTACAGTTCAATATGCATACCGTCGTAGGCCAATTCGATATTGTTATCCAAAAGGTATTGATGCGCGTGTGATGATTCATCGAGCACCGGGTTGGTGTTGTTAATATGAATAAGAATTTTTCTTTTGATGGCAAAACGATTCAATAACGCCACCGCACCCTCTTCACCATTGACGGGCATATGGCCCATTTGGGTACCAAGGCGTTGACTAAATCCATTGGTGATCATCTCGTCGTCCAGCCATAAGGTACCGTCAAAAAGTACGCACTGAGCTTGGGCTAAGGTGCGTTCCACTAATGGACTGGCCTGCACACAGCCCGGCGCATAGAAAAGGCTATTGCCAGTGCGGCTATCTTCTATCTGCAAGCCAATATTATTCCCCCGCACTATGTTATCCCGATAGGCAGAATAGGGCGGGGCATTCGAGGCTAATACGATGGGTTTGAAGATTAATCCTTCGGCGCCTTCTGCTGTAAAGGCGGCATCTTCATCGGTCTTAATGCGCCGTCTTTGTAAGCCACCATTCCAATGCTTTAGCATGGGAAAAAGGGGAAAGGCATCAGTTAAATCTTCATAAACCACATCGGTGCAATAGACCGGCAGGGGGAGGCCTTCACGCAAGGTTAATAGGCCCGTTGTATGATCAATTTGACTGTCAGTAAGAATGATCGAACGAATCGATGTCCCCCGTTGCTGGGTTTGGCTTTTGGGCCAAAGGGCCGGGGTTTGATTTATTTGCTGACGGATGTCAGGTGAAGCATTGATTAATACCCAATCTTCACCGTTTGCCGATACTGCAATGCTTGATTGAGTGCGGGCTTGGGCGTTAATGGTGCCTGAACGAACACCTTTACAATTGCGACAATGGCAATTCCATTGTGGAAAGCCACCACCGGCGCCAGCACCGAGAACGCGAATATGCATACATCACCTGCTACATTGCCCGCTGTTTTACTACGGGTGAAAAATCAATAAAAAAGGCTGCGCAAGGCAACCTTTGTCGTGGCGCGTCTTCACCAGTACTTCAATGTGTACCAGTGTGCATGCGCAAAGATCCAATTGATTAAATACAACCTATCGTGGCTGTAGCTAACAGGATCCTTAGCGGTTCTTTATATACAAGGTGACTTCGAACCCTAAACGCATTTCACTGTATTGCGGCTTTGTCCACATAATGGAGCTCCTGTTTTTGTTAACGATGATTTAACATTCACTTCGATTATATGCCAGGGTATGGGGGAAAAATATAGTACTTTGGCGTCAGTTAAATTCCGCTATTTACTACTTTGGGAGGAGGGGAGGCATCACAATGCGCCTGGTCTAAAAGGTATTGAAATAACAGCGGCAGCGGCCGTGCTGTAGCGCTGCCTCCTTTGCCGTAAGTAAAACTGGTGCCGGCCACATCTAGGTGCGCCCAAGGTGTGTGTGCGACAAATTGCTTTAAAAAGCTGGCTGCGGTGATCATGCCAGGTGCATTGGTACCGGCATTTCTCATATCCGCGCAGGTAGACGCAAGGGGGGCATCATAATCGTCCCACAATGGCATTTCCCATGCGGTATCATGGGCCGTATCGCCTGCTTGGCAAAGGGCACGGGCCAAGGAGGGGGTGTTACTCATTAAGCCACTGGCAACATGGCCAAGGGCTGTAATAGCCGCGCCGGTGAGGGTGGCCACATCTATCATGACCTTTGGCGATAAGCTCAAGGCATAGGTGAGGGCATCACATAAAATGAGTCGACCTTCAGCGTCGGTACTGATCACTTCTACAGTTTGACCCGAGAGTGTGGTGATTACATCTCCGGGGCGATAAGCGCCGCCGTCAGTCATATTTTCCACCGTGGGCACCAACACACTGATGTTCAGGGGAAGCTGGTATTCCGCCACGGTTTGAATCAGTCCGGTCACCGCCGCTGCGCCGGCCATATCGTAAATCATATTATGCATGCCAGGGGCGCTTTTAAGGGTAATGCCGCCGCTATCAAAGGTGACGCCTTTGCCAATAAAAACATAGGGCGGGGTGTTGGCGTCGGTGCCTTGATAATTCAGTACGCAAAGGTAAGGAGGATGTTGGCTACCTTTCGCCACAGCAAGTAAAGCGCCCATGCCCAGTTTATCCATGGTCACTTCATCAAGAATATGGGAGGTAACGTCAGGGTATTGTTCGCTCAGGGTTAAAGCCGTATGGACAAAGGTGTGTGGCGTACAATGATTAGCCGGGCTATTGGCCAGATCTCTCGCTAAAGACATCCCTTTGGCAAGGGCGTTAAATTTGCGTTCCATGGCGCTTTGCTCGTCAGGTTCCATGGTCATAGACGGTATGATATGCAGGTTTTCAAAGCCAGTGCGAGGGGGGGAGTCGGTTTTATAATGGGCAAACTGGTAGTGTAAATCCACGCCTGCCAAGCAAGCTAGCGTCATACAGCTTTCGTGCATAGACGGGAAATCAGGGAGGGCGATGGCAAGGTTGTTTGGCCGCCATTGGCCGATAAGGTCGGTCACACCTAGCAAGGCCTTTTTCCAGCGATAGCCATTGAAGGCGTGCTTTTCTCCTAATCCCAAAAACACAATATGAGAATACGGGGTGTGGGGTAAATCCACAAGATAGCGGACAGTGCCGAGCTCTGGGCTAAAGTGTTCGCTAGCAAGGTGCTTTTGGGCCACAACCGAGGCCTTTTTATTGAATAGCGTATCTATTAGCGCAGGGGGAGCATTTTCAAAAACAGGGATGACAAGGGCGGTGTCAAAGGGGGTCTTTGCCGTGGAAGGAGATGTCACTGTAATTTGCATAAAATGTCTTTGACGAAAGAAAGGATCTTGGTGCCATAGTGGCGAACAACCACTGAAAAAGCAAAGCCAATACACAAGAGTGTATCGGCTTAAAGGTACTTACCAGGTAACACAGATTTTACCAAAATGACCACCGGATTGCTGGTACTCAAAGGCGTCAGATAGGGCTTCGAAAGGGTAAATTTTATCCATAAGAAGTACAATCGCTTTCATTGTTTAGCTTCCGTGTTAGGTCAATCTGATGCTAGATTAATTCAGATTGCCCCTAACATGGTATTCAATTGAATCATACTCGGTATTACAAGGCCGTATCTTACAGTACCGTGATGACGTCTTCTTTTGCCAGGCGAGACTTAGGAAGGGGGGCGTTATAATCTTCCTTATCGTCATGATAGCCAATGGCCAGCGCAACTTCACAAACATAACCGTCTAGTTCGTCAGCGAAAATTTCGCCAATAAGATCTTTATCTACGCCTTCCATGGGGGTGGAGTCGATGCCAAGTCGGGCCACGGTATGCATGGCATTACCCAGTGCTAGGTAAGTTTGCGCCCTAGTCCAAGAGGCATTTATGCCCTCTTCATCGGTATTGAGATCCACAAAGGCGAAGGCGCCAAAGGCTTGATCCTTTTCGTCCGCTTTCATTCGACCATCTTCAATTTGCTTGTCGATCACCCGGCCATAGTCTTCACGGCGATATTGTGGTTTGTAAGCAAACAAAATTGTATGGGAAGCCGCTTTTGCATGCTTTTGATTAAACTGAAATTTGTGTTCAAAAGTGTCGTGCAGGCGTTGTTTTGCTTCATCACTTTCAATAACAATGAATTTCCACGGTTGAGAGTTAATGGATGACGGTGACAGGCGAAGAGCCTCATAAATTACGTCCATATCCTGTTGGGACACTTTGCGGGTAGCATCGTAATGTTTAACCGTATATCGGGTGTTCAATTCATCAATAATGGGGTGTGTCATACATAATTCCTAAATGGTTACAGACAGTCTCTACGTCAATGGGCCTAGTGTAACCCCTATATTTTTAGATAAAAACACGATAATATTTGAATAATTATCAAAAATAAATTGATATTATGAACCTTGATGATTTACGGATTGTTATAAATGTGGCGAAGTTTCAAAGCATTAAACTTGCCGGTGAGCACCTGTCTGTGCAAACGGCCACCGCCAGTGCCGCAGTTAAGCGCGTAGAGCGGCATTTCGGCACCGAGTTATTTATCCGTTCCACCCGCCACCTGCGTTTATCCCCAGCAGGAGAGCGATTTCTGCCCACCCTGGAACAGGCGTTTAATATGCTGGGGAATATTGAGCAGGAAGTTCGTAGCGAAAAAGATCAAATAGAGGGGGAAATCCGTTTGTCGGTTTCTTCTGATTTTGGCCGCAATAAAATCTTGCCGTGGTTAGATGAGTTTATGGTGAAGCATCCGAGCCTGAGTATAAAATTACACATTAGCGACAGCAATATCGATTTTTATCGTGATCCGGTGGATTTAGCCCTGCGCTATGGCTCACCGAAAGATGCCAATATTTACGGCTTTAAAATCTGCGACGTGCCTCGCATTTTATGTGCGTCTAATGACTATTTACACAGGTTTGGTACTCCCACAACACTTGAGGAATTACAACAACACAACGGTTTGCTTTATCAGTTGTATGACAAGGTCTATGACCACTGGGATCTTGAAGCGGATGGTCAGGTAACCAAGGTAAGAATGCGCAGTAATCGCGCCTCTAACGATGCCGAATTAGTGCGTCGTTGGTGTGTGGCGGGAAAGGGGATCGCCAATAAATCCTTGCTGGATATGGCCGATGATCTGCTGGCAGGAAAGGTCAAACCGATTGAGCTATCCCATGCACCGCCCCGGAGCCATTTGTGGTTGATCTGTCCAACCCGACAGTTAATTACCCCCCCGGTTCGCTTACTCAGAGAGTTTATTAGCGAAAAATGTGACACCGTTTTTACCCACCTAAAGCAGCAACACCTCTACCCTGTTTCCCACTGAGTTAACTACCCGCCGTCGGTTATAACCGACGGTTAGATCTATTTAATAAATAATTCTCATTAAGGTTGTAATTTCAGCTATCTTTATATTGAAAGCATACTTGAAGTAGATCAAAGTATTTCATGGAATGTTTCACTAAAGTAAGTGTCTCAATATTTAGGTTTCTTTCGCAGGTAGTTCGTCGAAAGCATTCAGGTCCTTATCGGAGATATCAACATGACTGTATCTGCAATACATCGCACACAAGCTGAGCAAGCCATTAGGACAGACGAAGCCCACGTCTGGTTACAATGTTTCAGAATGTGTAAACGTTGTCACCCTCTTTCAGAAACATTGACGGAATATGAATTTAGTGATGGAAGCAAAGTGATCCTCGACGCCAGTTATCCCTTTCCTATACCAATAAAGTCTATGGCGGCATTACGTATAGCCTAGTTGCTTTATACTTGTTTTGAAGCCCTCATGGAGGGCTTTTTTTATTTTTAAACGGCTATATTTCTACAAACTGGGTGAGTTGTGATGTGGTGGTCTGCGCAAGGCCTTGGGCGGCGATGGATTTTTGTCGAATATCCTGCAATTGTTGCTGCATGTTATCACTGAGCGCGGTGATATTATCCACCGCATGCAAGGTGTCTTGATATTGCTGTTTGAGGGTGTCCACTTCTAGGGTAATACTGTCAAAATTCGCCATGTTTTTCTGAAAGTCTTGGGTCATCTTGCTGAAAGTTTTCATTGTGCCATTCAGTTTTTCTTCCATATTGCCGGAGGCGACAATCAACTGTTCGGATTCTTTTTGGGTATCAAGCACCAGCCGTTCCATATCATTTAAAAATGCGCTTATTTGCTGTGTGGCATCGGCAACTTTGCCAGAAAGGGCCCTTACCTCGTCCGCGACCACAGCAAAACCTCGCCCAGCATCACCAGCACGAGCCGCTTCAATGGCGGCATTTAACGCCAGAAGATTGGTTTGATCGGCAAATTCCTCAACCATTTTTAGAATATGCCTCACATTCCCGGCATTGTCCTGTAAACCGGACACGGTTTTCGAAAAGCTGGAAAGTAAACGAATGATTTCCCGCAGTTGGGTTTGAGATGCGGTTAAGGTGCCATTGGCGTTGTTGGCTACGGCCAGATTCTCCTTGTTGCTTAAGGCGACTTCTTCGCTTTCTTGTACAATATGTTCAATCCCTTCATTGACCCGACGGGTTTTAGCGGCAACTTCATGGCTGTAGGTTTTTTGGTGTTCGGCTTTAATCGATGCATTATCCACCATATCAGCCATCTGCTTATTGGTTTTAGACGTACCTTGGGCTTGCTGCTGAATTTGTGTCATCAGTGTATCTAAGTTGTGGGTAAACAGATTATAGGCGTCGGAGAGATCGCGAAATTCATCTTGTGTAAAGGCAGGTAATTGCGTGCGCAAATCGCCTTGGGTATGGTTAATATTGTGCAAGGTAGCCAGTAAGGCTTTTACCGGTCTGACAATGAGATAGCGCAGGTAAAAGATGGTAAATACAAAACCGGCAATACTCATGAGAAGGGTCACAATTAATGCGGGTTCAAACAGACTACTCTCGCTATTTTGTGTCTTTTCCAGACTGCCACAGAGCAAAAAGAAAATTACCATTTGCAAAAGAAATAAAAAACCAATATTTCCTACGATTTTTCTGGTCAGTGTATGAAAAAAAGTTTTCTCAATATATTTGTAAAAGGCGAGGAACATACTCATGATAACTGGATGACAAAGAAGTCTAAGATACCGCAATCAAAAAACAAATGTCGACCGCTTATGTATTGATTTACTTTAAGACGTATAAAAATTGATATACATCATAAAACCTGTTTTTTCTGATTTTTTTGTGATGAAAGCACAAGTTTTAGCGCAACAAGACATCAATAATTAAAAATATTTTCAGGGGATTATATGAAGTTAAATACAATTGCTCTTGCCTTATTGGTTTCTGGAAGCCTTTGTGGCTGTCAGCCTTCCGCACCTGGCGAGGAAAAAATCCAGACCCAATCGAAAGACGAGATCAATGCTGCACGCATGTTGCTGGACGAGCAAGTCGACCACTACACCCAGGCGTTTTTACACCAACAACCTACGTTAGCCACGATGCTGGCCGTCCCTCAAGAACAAGCGGGGGGAGAATATAACAGTCGTTTTCCAGATTACTCTGTGGTGGGCATGAAAAGGCTACAGCAGACCATGGAGGAAGCCCAGCAAGCCCTTAGTCGGGTCAAGACTGAACACTTAAACCAAGATGCCAAAATGCACCAGCAGATCTTGACAAATATTTTTGAATATTACACGGGCGATGTGGATTTTTCCGGTGGCTATATTGATACCTGGGGGGGACACCTGCCGTATATTATCAACCAGATTTCCGGCCCGTTAATTGATGTGCCCAAGTTGATGCAGGTACAGCAGTCGGTGTCCAACGAACAGGAGGTTGAGGCCTACTTAATCCGTCTTGCTAAGATGGGAGAGTTTGTGGATCAGGTGGTGGGGAAATTCAAAGCGGATGAAGAAAATGGCATTATTTTGCCAAAAAAACTCCATCCTAAAACCCTGGCGTTTTTTAACCGTTTTCTTGAAGCACAGCCCGCACAGCATGAGTTGGTAACCACCTTTGCCGCTAAACTTAAAAAGATAGACGGTGTCACTGAAGCCCAGCGAAAAGAGTGGGTGGCTCAGGCTACCGCGTTGGTAGAAACCGTCGTGTATCCGGCCTATAACCGAGCCAGAGATGCGGTGTTAGAAAGTGAAGCCATAGCCAGTAACAATGATGGGATATGGTCACAGCCTCAGGGAGAGGCGTTTTATCGTCACGAAATTCGTTTCCTGGGCGATTCCGATATGTCAGCGGAAGAAATTCATCAGCTTGGCCTAACCGAAGTGGATCGCATTTCCACCGAGATGGATAAGATCTTAAAAGCCAATGGCTACAGTGACGGTACCGTTGGGGAACGGATGAAAATGCTGGCCATGCTACCCGGTCAGGTGTATGACACCACCGATGAAGGACGACAGGCGCTTTTAACCTACTTAAATGAGCAAATTCATTTGGTGATGGAAAAGGCCTCCACGTATTATGGCACCGTGCCAGAACAAGGCGTTGAGGTAAGACGTATACCGCCGGTATCCGAGGCTGGAGAAGCCGGTGGTTTCTACTCGCCGCCGTCATTGGACGGTTCGCGACCTGGCATCTACTGGATCAATCTGCGGGATATGAGTGCGGTGCCAAAGTTTGGACTTAAAACCCTGACTTACCATGAAGCGGTGCCTGGGCATCATTTCCAGATTGCGTTGAATATGGCGCAGCAAAATATCGGTCTTTTGCGGCAAAATGCCCCTTATAATGCGTATGTTGAAGGCTGGGCTTTGTATTCAGAATACTTTACCAGTGAATACATGGGCATGTACGACGATGATCCTCTTGGCAATCTCGGTCGCCTGCAGGCCGAACTCTATCGCGCCGTGCGATTAGTCGTGGATACCGGATTACACTATAAGCACTGGACGCGGGAACAGGCCATTGATTATTTCCATGCAACCACCGGCACATCCTTGTCG